>JAFPCE010000173.1 GCA_017390245.1 Selenomonadaceae bacterium | reverse complement strand
CAGCTCCTTGGCCAGAGCCTGCTGCATTCTTTCCTGCTGCTGCTTTAAATAAGCATCCGCCCAGGAACTGTATATCTTCTCCAGCTCCTGCTCCATAATTTTGCTGGTACCACCCTCAAAGAAGTCCTTGGCATTTTTATAAAGACCTAAAGCTGCCTTGCAGTCTTCCTGCCTTGCATGGGCAAAAGCTGTAGGAAATTCCAGCCCGCAGTCAAGAGCATATTCCTTGCTGAGCAGACGCAGCTCACCGCTGATTTCCACCAGCTTATCATTAGCCTGCTGCTGCAGGGCCGTAAGCTGCCTGCTGCCAAACTGCTCCATGCGTAAAAGGGTAGCCCTCAGCTCCTGAGCCAGGTCAAAGCCCAGGCTTTCCGTCAGCTCACTCCAGGCATTACCCAGCTGCTTTGCATCAGCCTTCCCCCGCAAGGTGGCAGGATTAAAGGACTCACGGTAAAAATCACTATACCGCAGGAACACTCTCTGCTTTACATAATACATCAATTCCTGCAGCTCCTGCTCTGCCCGTTGCCGCATCTCCTGGCTGCTAAGCTCAGATAGCTTTGCTTGTCCTAGCTGCAGATATTCCAGCAGCTTATCATGGCGGGCCTGCTTCTGGCTGCTATCGCCTCTGGCCATGGCAATCAGCTCATCTAAACGGCTTGCAGCCATTTCATATTCGCCCTTAGCGCCATTGATGGCAATATCCAGCAAATCCCTGAACACAAACTGGTAAAAAGCCTTTTCAAAAGGATATTTTTCCCTGCGTCCTGCCAGCTTTTCCTGCAGCATCTCCCGGCTGGACAGAGAAAACAGCTGTGGCTTCTTGACGCCATAGCGCTTTAACTGATCGCCGATATAGCCAGCTACTGCCTGAGCCTCAGCTTCATCTGCCGCCAGGTCAATAGCATTGACGATAAAGAACATTTTATCCAGGGCAAAGCTGTCCTTCACGCGGCCCAGCTGTATTAAAAATTCCCTGTCAGCCTTGCTGAAGGCATGGTTGTAGTATGTTACAAACAGCACTGCATCAGACTGGCGGATAAAGTTAAAGGACATATTAGTGTGACGGGCATTAATGGAATCAGCACCTGGGGTATCCACTAAGGTCATGCCTAAAGCAGTAAATTCACAGTCATAATAAACCTGAATCCAGTCTACAAAGCATGACTTGTCCTCCTGGGCTGCATAAATGGCAAACTCCTCTAAATCACACAGCAATAGCTGTCCCAATTTATCTGCTGCCTTTGCATAGCCCTTGATAAAAGCTCTTAAAAATGTTCTTTCCCTCTGATGCTTGCCCACTGTGTCATGTACTAAATCACTGGCAAAGCTGGCAGCCTTCTCCAGTGAACCAGCCTCCAGATGAAATACGCGGAAAGCACGGTTAATATCAGCCAGAAGCATATCAGCATCCTTCAGCTTCACTTCCACTGTGCCATGGCTGTGAGATTCATCCACTGGCATGATTTTAGTGATGGCAGCGGTAGTAGGATTTGGTGATACAGGCAAAATTTCCCGTCCCAGCAGCGCATTGGCAAAGGAGCTCTTTCCAGCGCTGAAAGCACCAAAAAGTGTTACCATAAAGCCCTTATTAGATAGTCTCTGGGCTCTTTCTGCCATTTCCTGGGATAGCTGCTCCAAGGCTGGTATCACCGCTAATTCCTTAGCTGCACTGGCCAGCTTTTCACTCCACATAGCCAACGCCTCGCGGCCATGCTGCTCTCCCAGATCTGCTTCAGCAGCATCATCTTTACCAGCAGACATATTGCTGTCCTTAACAGCTTCAGCCTCTTTAACTTCCGCCATTTCGCCTGCCTCCAGCACCTGGATTTTGCTGTTAGCCCTGGCCAGATTAACATCAGATGTATCTGCTGCTTTTGTCTCTGCCTCTTTTCCCGTCAGGCTTGGCACAATCTCTTCATCCATGGCCTGCTCTGTAAACAATTCTTTAGCTATGCCAGTATAAGGCTCGCTGATTTCCCTGGCATTATCCCTTAAAGCCTGCAACTCCTGCTGTAAATCAGCCAGCTTTTCCTGCTGCCTGTCCAGCAATTCCCAGGCACCGGCATAAGCTTTAATGGCAGCCAGCTGCTTATCTATTTCACTGCCCCTGGTCTGGCTGCGCACAGCTAAAATTTTCTCCAGCGCATCCTCTATATTCTTTGCCTGCTTGCGGGCTTCGTTTTTAATGCCTTCTGCAAAATTTGCTGTATAGTTCATGACATAGGTGCCATCCTGAGTCAGCTTAGCACCAGTGCGCATAGCAGACTGCAGCAGCTCCTCTGGTGGCAGTACTGTAATATCCTGTATCATATCCACCAGCTCCTGCTGGGCTGCACCATATTTACGGGCAAAATCCACACAAAAGCTCTTTAAATGAATTTCTATCTGCAGCTTAGCCTTTTCGGAAGCATCAGCAAAAAACACCTCCCGGCGGTGCTGTATTTCCTGCATAGTCTTTTTGCCACGGCCAAAGAAGCCTACCTTGAAATCTGGCTCACAGGCCACCAGATAATCCCTGGCTAAATCTCTGGTGGAGGTTGGCATCAGATAGGCATTATCCAGGATATTCTGCAAGCCTTCCTTAAAGGCCTCCTGCCAGTTCTCTGACAGCAGCTGTTTTTCTGCCTGCAGGCGCTGGTAATCCCCCTGCAGCTGCTGCAGCTGTTCAGGTGCAAGGCTTGCCAGCAGAGCCTTTGCTTCCCCCGCCTTTGCCTGATCCTGCTTTTCACATTCCTTAATGTATTCAGCCAGAATTTTCTGCAAGGATGCTGCCACAGAATCTGCCAGCAGAGACTGGCAATTAGCCATATCAGCCTCCAGCATGGACTTCAGCTCATGGTACTGGTTATATGGTAAATCATCCCGTTTGACAGAGGTATAGAAATAGCCTGCCGGCTCTACACCCCAGGCAGCAAAAGCCGCTTCTGTGCCCTGTTTAAAGCTCTCAAAGGACAGCTGCTGCTCCACATGCTTATCTATCTGATTAATAACCAGGTACACCTTTTTACCAGCCTTGGTTAAAGCCTTGGTAAATTCTAAATTCAGCTCCGCCTGCACATGGTTATAATCCATGACATAGAGAATCAGATCTGCTAAATGCAGTGCCTCCTCTGTTGCCAGGCGGTGGGCATCATCAGCTGAATCGATGCCTGGCGTATCCATTATTTCTACTCTGTCAGGCAGTTTTAAATCCTGGCGGCTGATTTCCAGCATTTCAATCTGGTCACCATCAGTACAAAAGCTCCGCACCAGGCCATAATCATAGGACGCTAAATACTTTCTAGGCCTGCCCTTCTTGAAAAAGGCTCTGGCATATTCCTCCCCCTTATGAACCCGCACCAGATTGGCACTGGTAGGTATAGGGCTGGCAGGCAGCAGCTCCTGTCCCAGCAGGCTGTTAATCATACTGGACTTGCCAGCAGAAAAGTGGCCAGCAAAGGCAATGGCATACTCTCCCTGCTGCAGCTTTTGTGCCAGCTGGGCAATTCTGGAGACATTATGCTCATGACCGGCATTTTTAAAATATTCATAAGCAGCCACCAGCTGTGACCGCACCAAATTATCCTTCATAAATTCTCCTGTATTCAACTTCAATTTCTATACCAGCAAAGTCAGTCAATATGCAGGCTGGCATCTGCAAAAGCTCATCATCATGACGTAGTAATAGGATCAATATCCACCATTACCTGCATATTTTTATCTATATCATTGCTTTTCAAAAAGCTCTGCACCGCCTCTAGCTGGGCGGTCTTTATCAGCACCACAAAACGGCTGATGCCCCTCAGTCTGGCCATCATGGCCGGTGCAGGTCCAATGCACTGCTGCAAAGGATTATTCAAGCCAAAGCACTCCAGAAAATGGTCCTTTAACTCCTGGGCCATCTCCCTGGCCTTTGCCTCATCCTCATGCTGGAAAACCAGCTTTATTATGCGGCTATAAGGCGGATAAAACAGTGCCTTTCTTATTTGCATTTCCTCATGGAAAAAGCTTTCATAGTCCTGCCTTACACCGCAGGCTACAGCATTGTGCTCCGGCCGATAGCTATGGACTATAACATTGCCAGGAATAGCACCACGTCCAGCTCTGCCTGCAGTCTGGGTTATGAGCATAAACACTCTTTCTGCCGCCCGGAAATCAGGCATATTTAAAGCAGAATCTGCGCTGATAATCCCCACAGCAGTAACATCGGGGATATCATGGCCCTTCGCCACCATCTGCGTTCCCAGCAAAATATCAAATTCTTTTTTCCGGAATCTGTCCAAAATCTCTGTATGGCCGAATTTGCCGGTAGTTGTGTCCCTGTCCATGCGGATAACCCTGGCCTGGGGCACAAATTCCCTAAGCTCCTTCTCCAGCTTTTCCGTACCAGAACCAAAGTATTTAATATATGTACTGCCACACTTAGGGCATACATCTGGTACAGGCTGCTGGATATCACAGTGGTGGCAAAGCAGCCTGCCGTCATTATGGTACACCAGTGGCATAGTGCACTGGGGGCACTTAATGGCCTCACCACAGGCACGACACATGACAAAGGTAGAAAAGCCCCGTCGGTTCAGCATCAAAATAATCTGCTCTCCCCGGCTCAGGGTATCCTCAATGAGCCTCCGGAGCTGTAGGGAAATTACCGTTCTTCTCCCCAGCTTCAGCTCCCGCCGCATATCCACGCAGGCAACACGTGGCAAAGGCCTGTTGCCAATGCGCTTTGGCAATGTCAAAAGGCCATATTCGCCCCTAATGGCTTTGTAATATGTCTCCAATGAAGGCGTAGCACTGCCTAAAAGCAATACTGCACCATGGAGCTGTGCCAGCTTATCTGCCACAACTCTGGCATGATACCTGGGGGATTCATCCTGCTTGTAGGAATTATCCTGCTCCTCGTCCATGATGATTAAGCCCACATCCTGGGCAGGAGTAAAAAGCGCTGAGCGGGCACCAATAATAATGCCTGCCTCCTGCTGCCGTACCCTGAAAATAGCATCATTGCGCTCGTTGACAGACAGACGGCTGTGCATCACCACAATATCATGGCCAAAATATCCCTTAAAAGCCTGCACCACCTGGCCTGTCAGGGCAATCTCAGGCACTAAGACAATAACGCATTTCCCCTGGCTGCGGGCCTTTTTCGCCGCCTCAATATACACCTGGGTTTTACCACTGCCAGTGACACCATATAGTAAAAAGGTTTTATTTTCCTGAGCAGTTATCTGCTGGTCTATTTTTTCTACAGCCTGCTTTTGCGCATCTGAAAGCTCAATTTCCTTAGCCTTAGCTGTTACAGCATCATAGCTGTCCCGCAGCACCCGCCGCTGGTCTATTTTAATGATACCCGTTTCTGCCAGTGCCTTTACTATAGCTCTGGAAAAGCCCTGTTTCTGCAGCTCTGCCAGGCTGTAGCCACCTGCAGCAGGATTATCCCGAAGGAATATAGCCAGCTTTTGCTGTGTCTTTTTCCGCTTGAGACTTGCCAGCATATCCTCAGTTATTTCCTGCAGCACCTGGGCATAGTCCTCTGTTTGCACCTTAGCTCTCTGGCTGGACTGGTATTTTCTGGTAATGACCTTATAGCGAAGCAGGCTTTCCAGGATATTAGCCAGATTTTCCAAAGCTCCAGCATAGCCCTTTTCAGCCAGCTTTTTCTTCAGCTCATTTTCCGCCAAAGGCCCTTCGGACAATAACAGCTCATACACCTGGCGGTACATATCCACCATTAGCAGCATGTGATCCTGCATATCAGCCTCTGCCTGGAATTGCAGCTTTATTTTCAGGCCGCTTTTTCCCGGCATAAAGAGCCGCATTATTTCTCCAGCTGAACAAAGATAATAATCAGCCATCCACTGGGCAGCCTCCAGCAAAAGCGGTGAAAACCATGCTTCCTGGTCCACAGCCTCTTTAATATATTTCAGTTTTTTAATATCAATATCCGTATTCTGGTGCACTGCCACCACAAAGCCTTCAATATCCCGGCTGCCAAAGGGCACCAGCACACGCCAGCCAGCACCGATTCCACTAAGCTTCTCCGGCACAATGTAGCTGAAAGCCTGGGCAATGCTTTTAATAGGAATATTTATATAAACATCAGCAATTTTCATGCTCTATCATCTCATTCAAAATTCTAGACTTATTTTCATTCCGTCAGCCTTGTCAAATTCAAGACACTTTTTATTTAAAACAGCCATTTCATTATAGCATAAATACAGCCAATACAAAAAGGAGACCTACATAGTTAACCTATATAGATCTCCTAAATATTTTCTCAAAACTGCCGGAAATTTATTAAACTTCCATAATGATAGGCAGAATCATTGGGCGGCGGCGGGTACGCTCAAAGATGAACTTGCCCAGTGCTTCACGCATAGCATACTTCAGCTGGGACCACTCAGTGATGCCCTCTTCCTCGCAGCGCATTAAAGCATCTTCAACTCTTGCCTTAACCTCGTCCATCAATTCCTCAGACTCACGGACATACACAAATCCGCGGGAAACAATATCAGGACCAGCCATAACAGTACCAGTACCCTTTTCCATGGTAACCACAATGATGATGATACCATCCTGGGAAAGCTGGCGTCTGTCTCTCAATACGATGTTGCCTACATCGCCTACGCCTAAGCCATCAACCAATACACGGCCAGCAGTAACCCGGCCAGCTACATAGCCCTTTTCTCTGGTAAACTCCAGAATCTGGCCATTTTCGCCAATGAAAATATTTTCCTTTGGCATGCCCAGCTCCTGAGCCAGCTTAGCGTGCTTAACCAAATGGCGGTATTCACCATGAACAGGAATAAAGAACTTTGGCCGCACCAGATTGTGCATCAGCTTCAGTTCCTCCTGGCTGGCATGGCCAGAAACATGAATGCCATTTTCTCTGCCATAAACCACGTTGGCACCCAGCTTCAGCAGGTTATCGATGGTACGGGAAACCAGCTTCTCATTACCAGGAATTGGGGTCGCAGAAATAATAATAGTGTCGCCAGGGGCAATATCTACCTTGCGGTGATCAGACTGGGACATGCGGGTCAGAGCTGACATAGGCTCGCCCTGGCTGCCTGTAGTAATAACTACCACCTGGTCTGCAGGGTAATTATTAATAGCATCAATATCTATGATAGTTCCCTCAGGAGCCTCAATATACCCCAGCTCCAGAGAAATATTTACAACATTAACCATGCTGCGGCCCAGTACTGCTACCTTGCGGTTATATCTTACAGCAGTATTAACAACCTGCTGGATACGATGTACATTAGAAGAGAAGGTAGCCACGATAATACGGGAACGGGCATTGTGGAAGGCCTTATCAAAGGAAGCACCTACAGTGCTTTCACTAGGAGTATGGCCAGAACGCTCCGCATTGGTACTATCAGCCATCATTAAAAGTACGCCCTTGTTGCCTAAATCAGAAAAACGGCGGAAATCCGTCATCTTGCCATCAATAGGAGTGTAGTCCAGCTTAAAGTCACCAGTATGGACAATAGTGCCCATAGGAGTGGTTATAGCTAAACCAACTGCATCTGGAATACTATGATTTACACGTATGAAATTAACATTAAAGCAGCCCGCCTTGATGCTGTCACCCTGATTAACTACCTTCAGCATGCCGGAATCTACGCCATTTTCCCGCAGGCGGCCCTCCAGAATACCCAAAGTAAGGCGTGTTCCATATACAGGCACCTTAATCTGCTTTAACACGTAAGGCAGCGCACCAATATGATCCTCATGACCATGAGTCAGCACAATTGCCTTAACCATGTCCTGGTTCTCCAGCAAATACGTAATATCCGGAATAACCAGGTCAATACCTAACATTTCCTCATCTGGGAACATCAAACCTGCATCGATAAGTATAATTTCGTCACCATATCGAACAACAGTCATGTTCTTGCCAATTTCACCTAATCCCCCGAGAGGAATAATCTGTAATTTTTGCTTATCTTTTGCCAAAAATCACACCTCCATTATTCTATTTTCTATTATAAAATATTAATTATCTAAGTCCGAACTGTCCCTTGAACCTGCCTTTTCCGTTGCCAAACACCACAACAAGGCTTAGTATTAAGGATTTCCACCTCAATGCTAAGCAGCAATAAAATGTAAAATCAATTAACCGTTCCGCTCATTAAGAATATTATAGCCTAAAGCTACACAAAAAGTAAAGACTAGCAGTAAGGTGATTAATATGATATTGTCCATCTTTCTGATAACAAATCACTTTGACTCTGCTAGCCTTTAAAAACTCATATAAAATTATTGTTTCATCATTTCCGTCTGGGCATCCACCAGCTTGTCCCCTGGATTTACTGCAGGCATGTAGTATTCGCCATCAGCATCAACATTTCTGCCCTTAACATTATCTGCCAGCTGCAGCTGCCTGTCAGTAAAGGAATTCATTTTAGCCAGAATATAGGCTGGTTCGCCCTTTCTTGCTTTAGTGATTTCTCCATTGATATATTCCAGCAGCGACTTCTTAAAATTCACTGGCGCCACCAGCAGCGTCTGGTACTCACCCCAGAGATTGCCGATGCCCATGTTGCGGAAAAACATAGAGCCATCCCTGCCTATGGCATCATCTGCAGTTATCAGCGCCAGGTCAGTATAAAGCTTAGCTGTCTTAGCATTAAAATTACCAGTACCAATATGGGTAATATACTTTACCCCTTCACTTTCCTTATCCCGGTAGGTAATCTGCAGCAGCTTCCGCCGCAAATAGGAAAATACCCTGTCCCGCTGCTCATAAAGCCTGCGGGTTTCTGCAAAAATAGCATTAAGCTGCTCCCTGGCTGTCATCAGGCTTTTATTATCCACCTTTTTCTCATCCATGGACTCCAGGCTCAGCAAGCTTCCCACCCTGACCATGTAAAATTCATCCAGATTGCTGGTGAAAATCTCCAGAAATTTCAGCCGTTCTCCTAAAGGCACATTGCTATCCTCTGCCTCATCTAAAACCCGCTGGTCAAATTTCAGCCAGGACAGCTCACGATTCTGGGTATAGCAGGTTTCAAATTTATTTTTTCCCATGACAGGGAAATTATTCTTTATTTCCTCAGTCATTGCTTCTATCCCCCTGCTTCTGCTGGCTGGCGTTATTCTCATTATTTTCTTCCAGAATTCCGACTGCAGCTTCTGGTATATTTCCTTCTGCTGGTGCCACATCCTGAATATCTGATTCATTCTCATTCTGCTGCAAAACATACTTATACATAAATCCTTCCCTGACACCAGTTTTCGTTACTACTATAGCCTCACAGTTAAACCGTTTTGCAACTGCATAAAGGATAATCATGCCCGGACAGTACCACCAACACCGCACATGAGCTTGTACTCCCTTTTGCCATCAAAAGCTTTAATACCATCCAGATACTTGAGAAATTCCTCCCGGATATTCTTCCGCTCTGCCTTGGTAGGAAGTATGCCCTTAACAAATTTGTTATAGCTGTTTAATGACCCCATAGCTATGCTGACAGCACTTTGTATTTTGCCGTTGCTGTATGCTACCAGCTCCGTACTGCCACCACCGATATCCACTAACAGACCCTTATCCATATTGGCATCTCGGGCAGCTCCCAGGAAATCCAGCTCTGCCTCTTCCTGGCCAGACAATACCTGTATTTTCACACCAGCACGGTACTCGATTTCCGCTACAGCTGCCTTGCTATTCTTGACATTGCGCAGGGATGCAGTGGCAAATACATGCATTTCACAAATATTTAAATTTTCCAGGGTTTCTTTAAATTCAGCCAGCACCTCTACAACTTTATCAATGCCAGCCTCAGTCATTTTCTTATTCTTCACATAAGAAGCCAGCCCCGCAGTAGCCTTCTTGCTAAACAGCACCTTCAGCCTGTCATCCTTAACATCATAAACATTCATCCGTATAGTGTTAGAACCTACATCTACGATAGTGTACATAAAATCAAACTCCTCCTAATACACAATTGAGATATTACTCTTACATTAAAATATTTATGTAAACTCTCTATGGGTTCTATGTAAAACCTTTGCAAAATTAGCACTAATTACCTAAAAATAATTTTTCGCAGCAAAAAAGCTGGTCATTTCTGACCAGCCTGTCTCACAGCGTTCTGCAATGATATTTAATTTCCCAGCAAAAATACTTCTGCCATAATATATTGTCTTAGCAGAAATTTTAGTACAAATCATACAGCTGCATGGTTTCCAGATTGCGGAATTCATGCTTTTCATAATAGCCAATAAGCTTGCCATTTTCCCGCAATGCCACCATGTACACATCCTTATTCTGCTTCGGATTGTGATGGGTGAAAACAATATTATGGTCTTCAGCAACAGCAAACCAGTCCACAACCTGCTTAATCATCTCATTGGAATGAACATTGTGGCAGTTCAGCAGGCTCTTGCCCAGAAGCTCCTTACCGCCCCATTTGGCATAATTCACTGCCGCTGCCTCATTCATATAAACAATCTCATGCTGCAGATTGCAAAGCACCACCGCACAGCGATCCTGATCTAAAACACTCTTATAAAAGCTGCTATATTCCATAAAAGCCTCCATCAATATAAAATCACCTATGTATTGTATTCTACCACATTCTCAGCGTCATATAAATGTACCACCTGGCTTTTTACACATTCTTCCCCATGGTATAGGCTTCCTGCAATGCTTTATGGCCTTCGATTTCGCCCACCATAGTTACACCGCCTGCAAAGACGCTTCCGGCAAATCTTGCCTTTTCAAAGCAATCAATCCAGCCCTGAAGGCCACTTTTTGCCCTGGCATCAGTATCCTTCCCGTCCTCAGCAGCAGAAGACAGCATATACACGTCCCTGAAGGCATAATCACTTGGAAACAGCGGATTCATTCTGTCCAGCAACGTCTTCATCTGGCCAGCCATCTCATAGTAATAAATAGGTGTTGCATAGCACACCACATCAGCCTTTACCAGCTTTTCCGCAATGAGATTAGCATCATCATCAATAACACACTTCTGGGTGTTCTGGCAGGCCAGGCAGCCCACACAGTAATTAATCTCCCTGCCAATCAGGCTTATAAGCTCCACCTCATGGCCAGCAGCCTCAGCCCCCTTGGCAAACTCCTGGGCCAGCCTGTAAGAATTGCTATTACGCCGTAAACTAGTAGAAATAACAAGAACCTTTTTGCTCATAATATCCACTCTCCTGTCGAAAACCAAAACAAATATAAATACACTGCACAATACAAATTAATTCTACCACTTAAAGTTAACCTTAAGTCAACTGCTTATGCTTCTTTTCCAAATCCAGCAGCCATTTTTTCCGCTGCAATCCCCCGGCGTAGCCTGTAAGACTACCATCTTTGCCCACCACTCTGTGGCATGGAATCAGGATAGAAATCGGGTTATGGCCCACAGCTCCGCCCACTGCCTGGGCTGACATATTGCCGCCATTTTTCTCTGACAATATTTTTGCCAGCTCTCCATAGCTTGTCCTTTCACCATAGGGAATCTCCAGTAATAATTGCCACACCTGCTGGCGGAAAGCTGACCCCGCCGGCGCTAATGCGGGCATAAAATCTGTAATATCTCCTGCAAAGTACAAATCCAGCCACCTTACAGTCTCTGCCAGCACTGGCACCAGCTTTTCCTGGCTGCTTAGAGCAATATTTTCTTGGAAATACTTCTGCCCTGCAAACCACACACCAGTCAAAGCCTGGCCATCACTAGCCAGCACCATTTCCCCTAAAAGAGAATTATATTTATGAATAAACCTGTCCCCAGTCTCTGCCATGCCTTTTACCACCTTTCCTTCATGACTTATTATCTGCAGACTTCGCTATACGACAAACCTTGACATTTCTATATTAGATAATTTTATTATAAAATTGTCTCTGCTATCAACAACACAATCATACGATGCAAATATTTATTTTTCTTGCTATAATTATGTCTGCACAGAATAAATCAGGCACACTGAAGGAGTTTGCTATGTCCACAGGTATTATTGCTGAATACAATCCTTTTCATAACGGCCATCTGCACCAGATTCAGGCAATCCGCCAGCTTTTAGGTGAAAACGAAATTATTGCAGCCTGCATCAGTGGCGGTTTTACCCAGCGGGGAGAGCCTGCTATTTTAGATAAATGGAAACGTGCTGCCTGTGCTGTAGCCAGTGGTAAGGTAAACCTGGTGATTGAGCTGCCTGCTATTTTCGCTGCCAGCAGTGCCGAAACCTTTGCTGCCGGCGGTGTGCAGCTTTTAAATGCCCCGGGCCTGGAAAATATAGCCTTTGGCACCTGCTATCCAGATTTAAACCAGCTGCAGGCCATAGCCCATTGGCAAAATAATGCCGATGCAAAAGCTCTGCAGCCACTATTAAAACAGGGCATATCCTATGGTGCAGCTCTTGGGCAGTACACTGCTGAAAAATTACAAACAGACCCAGCTATATTAGCTGAGCCTAACACCATACTGGCTGTAGAATACCTGAAGGCTATGGAAAAAACAAACTCACCTTTAAAGCCGTTACCTGTTATGCGCCAAGGAGCAAATCATCATGACAGGGAAATAGCTGGTAACACCGCCAGTGGTACCCATATCCGACAGCTGGCAACAGAACTAAAGCATCACCTGCAAGAACTGATGCAGGTAGTTCCCATGAACACCTTAGCTGCTATTCAGGAAGAAAAGAACCTGCCTTCTGCCCAGGCATTACTGCCCCTGATACAGTATCAGCTGCTTAAAACCAGCGCCAGCCAGCTGTCTGAAATTTATGGCATTAACGAAGGCCTGGAATACAAGCTTCTGCATAGTCTCAAGGCTGATACCTATACAAAATTAGCTGAAGGCATATCTTCAAAGCGCTATCCACTGACCCGTATCCAGAGGATTCTTTTTTATATGCTTGCAGGTCTGACCAGGGAAAAAGCAAAAGAGCTTATTGCCAAAGGTCCTCAGTATATCCGCGTTCTTGCCTTTGATGATAAAGGAAGGCAGCTTTTAAGCCAGCTGAAAAAATCCAGCTTATTGCCTGTAATCACCAAGGCCAGCGACTATCTCACCCGGCGTGACATTGATAACCAGGAAAGCCTCACACCGCTGCAGCAGTCACTGCTGTTAGATATTCTGTCCACCAATTTACAGGCTATGGCAGCACAAAAGCCTGCAGCACTCTTTTCGGATATGACTACCAGTCCAGTATACCTGCAGACAATTGATAAATTATAACTCCAGCAGTCTGATATATATCAGGCTGCTTTTTCTTGCCCTTAACCATAAATTAAGGCAAAAAAATACTACCCCCTGCAGGGCAGTATTTATTTCTCATACAAGCTATGATATTTTTCTTTGAACCTGATAACACTGCGGACATATTCCCGTGTCTCCGTAAAGGGAATCGACTGCACATCAGCAAATTCATAATCCCAGCCATAAGCTTCCATCCATTCCACCACATTGCCCCGGCCAGCGTTATAGGCAGCCAGTGACAGGATTTCATTGCCATGGAACTCCTCCAAAAGCGATGCCAGATACCAGGTGCCATAACGGATATTATTCTGAGGCTTATGGAGATTATCCAGGGAATAGCTTTTATCCTCCAGCTGCTGGGACACCCAGTAAGCTGTCTCCGGCATCAGCTGCATCAACCCCACTGCACCGTGAGAAGAATGCACATTAGACTGGAATTTGCTCTCCGTCTTGATTACCGCCGCCACCAGATATGGATCTACATGATACTGACTGCCATATTTTTCCACCACATCCCTGTAATAGTAGGGATACATATAAGTACGCTGAATAGCTTCCTGCTGCAGCACAAAAAACGCTGTAAAAGCCGCCAGCAAAATGCCCACGCCAATGACAAAGCCAAAAATCTGCCGTCTGGCCTCCAGCCTTCTAGTTAAATGCTCCCTTCTAGCCTGTCTTTCTTCCTCACTAAACTCCACAAGCACCACTTCTCATTCATCATAATTTACCAGCTGCAACTCTTTTTAAACATAAACCATAATTATATATCTAGACCAAGTCCCAGCAACATACCTTAAATCAGAACCATTTTAAAATAAGTTCATGGCCTTATCTATAGCCCTGTCCTCAGCAGTTCCAGCCAGCTTCTGCAATCTTTCCTGCAAAGCCAGCAGCTGCTTCTGCAGACTATCCTTTAAATCCGCCAGGGCTCCAT
>JAFPCE010000172.1 GCA_017390245.1 Selenomonadaceae bacterium | reverse complement strand
ATAATTTAAAGTACAAATTTGGAGGTTTCTATGCCTAGAAAAGATTTTAAGAATAGCAAAAAAAATGACAGACCTGTTAAGTCTGTTAAATCTGCACAAAAACAGCAGAAACAATTTAAGGAATTTAATGTGCCAGTGAAGGCTGGTGCGGAATATATAGTTAATATCAGCAGCCTGGGTAGCAGCGGCGAAGGTGTAGGCAGGGTCAGTGACTTTACTGTCTTTGTAAATGGCGCATTGCCTGGGGAAGAGGTAAAGGCAAAAATCACTGAGGTGAAGAAGACCTATGCCATAGGAAAGCTCATGGAGGTAGTCAAGGCCAGCCCTGAGAGAATCAAGCCAGCATGTCCTATCTATGCTGAGTGCGGTGGCTGCCAGCTGCAGCATATTTCTTATGAGGGTCAGATGCAGGTGAAGCGCCAGCAGGTAAAGGATGCTATGGAGCGCATCGGCCATCAGAAGGATCTGACAGTGCTGCCGGTTTTAGGTGCAGAAAATCCCTGGCATTATCGCAACAAGGTGGCCTTCCCAGTTGGCAAAGAAAAAGGCAAAACCATTATTGGCTGCTTTGCCCAGGGTACTCACAAAATCATTGATGCTTCTAACTGCCTGATACAGGATGAGCTGAACAACGACGCCATCAATGCAGTGAAAGAGATTATAGATAAGCTGGGTATCCCAGCCTATAACGAAGACACTCATACTGGCGTTATGCGCCATGTGGTAGCACGTACTGGCATGAAGGGACAGCTGATGGTGGTACTGGTTACTGCTACTCAGGAGCTGAAGCGGAAAAAGGAAATTATCAAAATGCTCAGAAGCAGACTGCCTCAGATGGTGAGCCTGCAGCAAAATATCCAGACCTATCGCAATAATGTCATCTTAGGCCGTGAAACTAAGCTTTTATGGGGACGCCCAACTATCAAGGCTAAGCTGGGGAAATTTGCCTTTAATGTGTCTGCCCGTTCCTTCTTCCAGGTCAACACCAGGCAGGCAGAGGTATTCTATGATACAGCCCTGGAGTATGCCCAGTTAACTGGCAAGGAAACAGTTATTGACGCATATTGCGGTACAGGTACAATCAGCCTGTATCTGGCCCAGAAGGCCAGGAAGGTATATGGCGTAGAAATAGTCAGCCCTGCCATTAAGGATGCAGAAAAGAATGCCCGTGAAAACAATGTCAGAAATGCAGAGTTTATCGTAGGTGACTGCACCAAGGTTATGCCAAGGCTCTACAAGCAGGGTGTCCGCCCAGATGTGGTGGTAGTAGATCCCCCAAGAGCAGGCTGTACAGAAGCAGTGCTCCAGACCTTTGCCAGCATGCAGCCAAAGCGTATCGTATACGTATCCTGCAACCCAGCCACCTTGGCCAGGGATATAGAAATCATGGCCAAGCTAGGCTACAAAGCCAAGAAAGTCCAGCCAGTGGACATGTTCAGCCACTCCAGTCACGTGGAAAGCGTAGCGCTAATTAACAGAGTTGAAAAGGGATGAAAACCCTTGCGGTATAAGGCTTCAGAGCGTTTTTTAGAATAGAATAATCAAGCTGAAAGGCTGTGCTTAAAAGACAGCAAATGGTAAAGTTTCAGCGGAGCAACATACTCAAAACGATAGTTGGGTATGCTGCTTCGCTGATTTTTTTGCTTTAGGGTTGAGTATGTAGTACCGCTATTGGCATAGACGCTTGGAGTGCGGAGATGCCATATTTGTACACGCTGAAGATATCAACTGATACTGAGAGCGCTGCATTTAATGTAGGTTTCCGTAGTGTGGAGATTAAGAATGCGCAGTTGCTCGTAAATGGCAAAGCGGTGCTTGTTAAGGGTGCAAATCGTCATGAACT
>JAFPCE010000171.1 GCA_017390245.1 Selenomonadaceae bacterium | reverse complement strand
TATACAGATATATTCTAATTTTATTCTAATATTTCTATTTTCACAATAGCAATATTGTCTCACGCAACTTTTTATAAAACGTCATGAAAAAAGGGAACATTATGGACATATCACATAATATTCCCTCATTCCATGTTCGTGTTTGTATTAACCAAAAAACAATTAACTTAAAATATAAACATCAATGTTACGACGGCCAAAACGAATGGCTTCGTCATAATTTTCCATGCACAGGTCAATCTTATGACCACGGATTGCTCCGCCGGTGTCTGCTGCTACAGCCACGCCATAGCCTGGAATATACACCTTAGTACCTAATGGTATAACATCAGGGTCAACAGCCACAACACCCCGCTGGGCTACCATACCTGTTGCAGTTATGCCATCACCATTGCCATCTGCAGGCAGGTAAGCACTTGCCTCCATGACAACACGATTCTCATAGTTCATTTCACCATGATTAGTATTTACTGTCTTGCTTGGTGCTGCCACTGGCATAGCCACGGACACATCCTCAATTCCAATACACATGCCTGCTACTACAGCTGCCTGTAAGTCACAATTAAACTTATAAACATTTCCCACATATCCAAGGTTTTCTAAAACCTCACCTACAGTTGCCTTAGTAGTTACGATTTCCTGCTTTGCACCATTGTAGTCAATTACTACAGGCAAAGCTCTCTTTACGGTTAATACAGTATTACCATTTTCATCCTCTGAAAATTCGTATTCGTCAGTCTCTGATGCCTGGACACCGGCCTGGCTTAAAATATTGCCTGGAGTTTTATAAGGGGTATTCACTGCAATATTATTTCCATCCACACAGATTGTAACGTGCTTGTAGGAAATAAAGCCTGACATCATGAACATGACAAACACTAGCCCTGCACATAATGGATAACGGATATCCCATTTAGGCTGGACTTTGAGTTTTTTCCAAGTCATTAAATGCCTCCTTCTGTAAAACACAAGCGTTACTATATCATATTGATTTTAAAATGTCAAATTTTCAAAGTTCTAATTTCCACTTTTATCGATTTTTAGCCACTTTTTAGGGAAAAATAAGCAAAATTAAGGTTTAAAAAATCTTTTAAAAACCACTTTGATAATATCGTGGTTTTTGCGCCAAAATACACAACTTTTCTAGTTATATTTTGGTATTTTCATTCATAAAAAAAGATGCCCTTGCAGGCATCTTTCTCAGCTGAAAATTTATTTAATTTTATACAGCTCCTGAGCATTTTTTGTAGTCTGCTCAGCTATTTTTTCTAAAGATTCTCCCCGGAGCTGGGCCAGCTTTTCTGCTACATGAAGTACAAAGGCCGGCTCATTGCGCTTGCCCCGCATAGGCACAGGCGCCATATATGGACAGTCTGTTTCTACTAAAATGCTCTCTAAAGGCACAGCCTGCACAATCTCCGGCAGCTTAGCTGCATTTTTAAAGGTAAGAGGCCCATCCACACCGATAAACCAGTCCAGCTTCAGCAGCTCTTTAGCCATTTCCAGGCTGCCAGAAAAGCAGTGCATAACACCCCGTACGCCCTTAGCTTCCCTTTTCAATATCTCCAGGGTATCACCATGGGCATCCCTGTTATGAACGCATACAGGCAGATGCATCTGTTTCGCTAAATCAAGCTGCTGGATAAACACCTGCCGCTGCAGCTCTCTCAGCTCAGCATCCTTGCACCAGTAATAATCCAGCCCAATCTCGCCTATGGCTATAACCTTATCCATTTCTGTCCACTTGGCCAGCTGGTCCATCTCATTCTGGGTCACCAGTGCCTTAGCTTCCTCTGGATGTATGCCCACGCCAGCATAAAGCAAATCATACTGCTGTGTCAGCTTAACGGAGCGCAATGACGATTCCATGGTATCACCCATATTCACAATAGCCACCAGGCCAGCTTCCCTGGCTCTGGCCACCACCTGGTCCCTGTCCTCATCAAAGCGGTCCACATCAATATGTGCATGTGTATCTATCAATTTCATGACATTATCATCCATTATTTAACAATGCTGCCTGCAGGCATATCTGTAGTCACAACCTGCAGCTCATCCCCAGCAGATGCAGCCAGAATCATACCATGAGATACTACGCCGCGAATCTTCGCAGGCTTCAGGTTAGCCACCAGAATGACCTTCTTGCCAATCAGATCCTGTGGCTCATAGTGCTTAGCAATACCAGAAACTACCTCACGCTGCTCATCACCTAAGCTTACCTTCAGCTTCAAAAGCTTATCAGCCTTTGGCACAGCCTCAGCCTCTAAAATCTCAGCCACCCGCAGCTGCACCTTGGAAAAATCCTCTATAGAGATAGCACCATCTGCAGCTTTTTCATTCTTAGCTGACTTAGTGTTATTTTCCTGCTTGTTTTTCTTAGCAGGCTTTTCTTCAACTGCTTCCTCTACCTCAATACGTGGGAATAACTGCTGTGCTTCGCCAATTTTCAAGTTAGCAGGAGTCTTTCCCCAGGTCTTGATATCATCTAAACGGATATCTGCAAATTTCTCAGGCATATTCAGCTGCTGCC
>JAFPCE010000170.1 GCA_017390245.1 Selenomonadaceae bacterium | reverse complement strand
GGCTGTGCTGGCCTGGTTTAAGAAGTGGCCAACTATGCTGTTGTTTATGCTGGTACTGGTGGCAACTATCGGCCAGGGCTCTATGGTAGAGACCTTTGCCCACATGAGAACGCCTATATTTATGTCCTTTGTCCGGGGCATTGGCGGCATTGTCCTGGGAGCAGGTATTGGTGCTATTGCCATGATTCTGGTGGATTTGTGGATTAAGTACGTTGCACCTAAATTCGCTGCTGACAGTGGTTCAGAAGAAAAATAAGAAAATTTACTATAAATTGATTAGAAGGAATGACAACAGAGCATGAGTCATGTTGTAATTTCCGGATATTACGGCTCCAAGAATGCTGGCGATGAAGCAATGCTGGCAGCTATGGTAGAGGTTTTATCGGATTTAAATCCAAAAGTTCATATAACTGTAATATCAGCCGATCCAGAGGATACAAAGAAGCGCCATGGTGTAGAGGCCATTGGCTGGCTGGATTTCTGTGGCATTATTGGTGCCCTGCGCCAGGCAGATGTACTGCTCAGTGGCGGAGGCAGCCTGCTGCAGAATATTACCAGCCGCCGCAGTCTGTATTATTACCTGGTTATTATCTGGCTGGCTCAGCTTTGTTCTACCCCTGTGATGCTGTATGCTCAGGGCATAGGCCCTATCAGTGGCAGGATTGCCCGCTGGGTGATGCGCCACATTGGCAACAGAGTGAAGATGATAACTGTCCGCGACAGAGGTTCTCTGCAGGAGCTGGCAGAGCTGGGGATAAATAAGCCTCATATTGAGGCTACAGCAGATCCTGTCCATGCTATTCACCGGGTGGATAAAAATATTGGCCGCAGCATCCTGCAGCGCTATGGGGTAGCCGGGGCTAAGCCTGTGGTAGGCATTTCCGTCAGGGAATGGTGCAATCTTGAACCTTATAAAAAGGCTGTAGCTATGGCTGCAGACCAGATTGCCCAGGAGTTTGGCGCAAGGATTGCCTTTCTGCCAATGCAGTATCCTGAGGATGTAAAAACTGCAGAGACAGTAGCAGCCATGACCCAGGGAGATGTGGTAGTGCTGAAGGAGGAGTATACTACCAGCGAGCTGCTATCCATTGTGGGAAACATGGATCTTTTGCTGGCTATCCGCCTTCATGCCTTGATTTTTGCTGGTGTTATGGGAGTTCCTATGATTGGCATATCCTATGACCCTAAGGTAGACCGTTTCTTAGAGTCTGTAGGGGAAAAGGCTGCAGGCAATCTGCAGGATATTACCTCGGAGAAAATTTTGGAAAAGGTCCGGCAGAAATGGCAGAGCCGGGCTGAATTCAGCGGTGCTAATGAACAGCTTTTTGCTGATTTAAGGGAGCTGGCTATGCACAATGCGGAGCTGGCTTACCAGATAATGGAAAATAAATAAATTTAAGCTGACTGCAGTGGAAGTAGTCAGCTTTTTTATTTGAGAATAAGTTCTTTTGTGATAAAATAAAAGACAGTGTTAACAGAAATGGGGGATTATTTCTAATGATACACATGAAAGATGTGATGAAGGTCTACGACAATGGCGCC
>JAFPCE010000019.1 GCA_017390245.1 Selenomonadaceae bacterium | reverse complement strand
TAACTCTTTTTCCTGCCTTCTTGGTATTCATAATCAAGTCCGCGGTTTCCTGGGAAATGCTGTAGTACTCCTTGTGCATTACATGCTTTTCTATGACATCCTCATTAACTGGACGGAAGGTGCCCAGGCCTACATGGAGGGTCACAAAGCCTAGATTGATGCCGCTGGCCTTTAAATCTGCCAGCTGTTCCTTGGTGAAATGCAATCCAGCTGTAGGTGCAGCAGCAGAGCCCTGCTCTCTGGAGTACACAGTCTGGTATCTTTCCTTGTCTGCCAGCTTCTCATGAATATACGGTGGCAGTGGTGTTTCACCTAATCTGTCCAGGATTTCCTCAAAGATGCCCTGGTAGTTAAACTTCACAATGCGGCCGCCAAAATCAGTATGCTCCATAACAGTGCAGGTCAGCTCATCACTAAAGCGCACCACCTGGCCGATTTTTGCCTTTTTCCCCGGCTTTACCAGCGTCTCCCAGGTGTCACCGTCAATGCGACGCAGCAGGAATACCTCCACCTTGCCGCCAGTGCCCTCACGCCAGCCCATAAGCCTTGCAGGCATAACCCTGGTATCATTCATAATCAGGGTGTCACCAGGCTCTAAGAACTCCTTTAAATCATAAAAATGGCGGTGCTCAATGGTCTCCTCCACAGGATCTAAAACCATGAGACGGGAGGCATTTCTAGGCTCTACGGGAGTCTGGGCAATGCGCTCCTCAGGCAAATCATAATCAAAATCTGTTAAAAGCATTATTTCTCCAATCTAAACTCTGTCTATATAAAACCATGTAAAATATTATTAATAAGAAAGCATACTGGCTCAATAATCATCTGGCAAATTTGCGAAAATTTTCTCTCACAAAAACCTCCAGCAAACAATTATCCATCAGCCACGTTAGTAAATTTTCCGTAAATCCACGCCAGTGTAATAGTGCAGCAAAATAGCGTCGTAGCTGTTTCCTGCCTCAGCCATAGCCTTTGCGCCATACTGGGACATGCCTAAGCCATGGCCAAAGCCATGTCCGTCAAAAATCACTGCTTCAATGCCGCTGACTCTCATATCATTGCCAGTCATAGCTACAGGCTGCTTATCCAGCTTGCCCTTGTTTTTGCTGGCAGTATTGCTCTTGGTATTGCCCTTATCAGAGGCAGGCTTATTAGATGTTGGCAGCACTAACTTTTTCTCCGTACGGACGCTAATCATGGCACTCTTTAAGCCAAATATCTGCCGGGCCTTTTCCCCTGTCAGTATAGTAGTACCAGTAGTGCCCACAAACTTCACGCCATAGACTCTGCCAGAAGGAGTTCTAGCTGTTACAGACTGGCTGCTGGCAATAGGCTCCATGGAAATAGACTTTAAAGTCCCTACACCCTTGCTGGCAGCATTTAACAGCTTCTCCACCTGAGCCACTGTAAAGCGTACAGACCAGTTGTGGTAAGGGGACTTGCTGTCATCGTCCTTTACAGACCGCAGATATGGCAGGTATGTGCCCCACACGTCCTCACTATTTTCCGTAGCTCCTCCAGAAGAAGCATGGAAAGGTGCATATATAGCCCTGCCGTTATATTGCATGATTTCCCCAGAGGTGGCAGTCGCCGCCTGGTTACTGGTACTGCTTTCCGCACCTAAGCCGCCATAGGACTGGCAGTGGGTGCTGTCACACACATCATAGCCCCGTCCCCGGTGCTGGCCGTTGGCCTTGGTATAAAGGGCAAAGGTTCTGGCAGCCACAGCCTGAGCCTTCAGGGCTTCACCAGGCCAGCTAGGAGACATCTCCGCAGGCAGCACGCCTTTAACATAATCATCTAAATTCACGTAGTTCACCACTGTTAAAGCATTGCTGTAACAGGTAACAACT
>JAFPCE010000169.1 GCA_017390245.1 Selenomonadaceae bacterium | reverse complement strand
TTACAATAAACCATTAAAAATTGTTTCATAATTTTATCCCTCAAAACTATTTATAGCATCTACAACCTGCCGTTGTTCCTCCTGTGTCATACCATTGTACATAGGTAGACTCAATACCTCATTCGAATACTTCTCAGCGATAGGAAAATCTCCCTTTTTATATCCCAGGTATTCGTATGCTTCAGATAAATGTGGTGGAATTGGATAATGTATCATAGTACCTATCTCCTTTTCCTGTAAATACTTCTGAAGCTCATCCCGTATACTGCAGTGCACTACAAACTGATGCCAGGAAGAATCTGCTCCCGGGCGAATCTCAGGAAGCTTAATATACTTAGAATTTAAATTCTGCAGATAGTAGTTAGCAATTTTGCAACGCTCAGCATTCATGTCATCAAGATACTGCAGCTTTACTCGCAATAATCCTGCCTGAAGCTCATCCAATCTGCTATTACTGCCTACCACTTTATTATGGTACTTCTTATCACTGCCATAGTTTCTAAATGTCCTGAATTTATTTGCTAGTTCAGCATTATTGGTAGTAACACAACCTGCATCACCAAAAGCCCCGCATCCCTTCGTAGGATAAAAACTAAAACAGCCTACATCTCCAAATGTACCGACCTTCTGCCCCTGCCATTTATTACCATGGCTCTGGGCACAGTCCTCCACAACCTTAAGATTGTGTTTTTTAGCTATATCCATGATTTTAGTCATATCACAGGCCTGACCATATAAATGGACAGCCAAAATAGCTTTAGTTTTAGGTGTAATGGCAGCTTCAATTTTATCTGCATCAATATTATCATACTGATCTGGCTCTACAAATACAGGTGTAGCACCATTAATAGTGATCCCCATAACACAGGCTATATACGCATTAGAGCATACAACAACTTCATCGCCAGCGCCTATGCCTAATACTCGGAAACTAATCCACAAGGCATCCAACCCACTGGCTAAGCCAACACAATGCTCAGTACCAATATACTTAGCCCATTCTTTTTCAAAGGCCTGAACCTCTTTGCCCAAAATATACCAGCCAGATCTCAATACTTCTAAGGCCTTAGCTTCATATTCCTCTGCATACAAGGAATACTGCCTCAGCAGATTATTAGCTAAAATCATAATTGCTCCTCATCATCAAGATAATACTTTTTATATGCCATATAGTAATCCATCATGCGCTTTAAGCCATCATCCAAAGATACTACAGGTTTCCAACCAGTAGCCTCTTCCAGCTTATGAGCATTACCATAGAAATCTCCAATATCAATCTTCTTCCGTTCCTCTGGGAAAGGTACAACCTCTAAATCACCTATGCCAGTATAAGAAATCATTTTCTCTGCTACATACTTCAGGGAAGCTTTTTCTCCGCAAAGATTAAATACATCACCATAAGTCTTTGGTTCTAAAGCAACTCGTACCATAGCATCTACAGTATCATCAACATAGCTGAAATCTCGCAGCTGCTCACCAGTACCAAAAAGCTTAATGGTACTGCCAGTTACCGCACGATTAGCAAACCATCCCACAACGCCCTGTCTGGCATTCTTAATAAGCTGCCTTGGTCCATAGGTATTAGTTAAACGCAGGCATACAGTAGGTACACCATATACCTTGGTATAAAGGCGATGATAGTACTCTGCCGCCAGCTTATTAATGCCATTAACATCTGGTGGCAATAATGGGTGTTTTTCATCCACTGGTAAGTACTGAGGCTTACCATAAATCTGCCTGGTACCAGCAAATACCACTACAGCATTGGGATTATAATGTCTGCACACCTCTAAAAGAATCAGCTGCGCCCGAACATTGACTTCCAAATCCATAAAAGGCTGCTTCATACTATCCTGGTGACTTACCTGTCCTGCCAGATTAAAGATATAATCCTTACCTTTAACAATGTATTTCAAGCTGTGCTCATCACGCATATCAGAGAAATTTATCTGCAACTTATCCCTGATATCTGCAATATTAAACTCATTAGCACCATACTCATCCAGCATAGAATCCATAATCGTAACATTAGCGCCTTCAGCTAGCAGCCTGCGTGCTAAATTACTGCCAATAAATCCCATACCTCCTGTTATCAGTACGTCTTTACCTTGAAATAACATTATACTCCCCCCTGTATTTTCTCCCTAATACAGCTTTCAAATGTTTAGCAAATTCTACAACACCATCATACTGTTTATTGTATCTAACTGGAAAACTTCTTCCTAATTTTTTACCAGCCAATAAAGCCATATTTTTCAACATATCCACATATGGATAATAGATATTTTCTATGACACTATCACTTAGCCTATAATGTGATAAATCGAATTTCCTAGGCTCTAACCACTTCAAAGCATGAAAATGATAGAATACTACGGATTTATTATTTACGGCTGGTCCTGGCTTTACATCATACTGCTGCACATTCCAAGGAGCTACACCACCACCGGTATGTTGCAACTCATGCACACAGTCAAACTGCGTCATCCAGTCATCTAGATATTTTTGATCACCAAATTTTCCATCTTCGATACGATTATAGCACCACTCTTCACACCGATCACACCACCAATTCAGTACCTTCAAACCATTATCATTGTTTTTAAAGGTCATAAACTGCACACAATACTTACCTGAAGCAACAGTCTGATCATATTCTGGAGTATATCTATGCTCAGTAATCAATACATCTTTTTCGCTATTATGTAATTCTTCCAGCAAAATATCTGGCTTGTCAAAGAAAAATAAATCTGAATCTAAGTATGTAACCTCAGATATATCATAATGCTGCAGCATGTGCAGTATAGAAAAACAGCTGCATGTCCAGCAGTACTCTCCACGAGTACGAGTCTTCTTGATAGCCAGCAATCTTTCATTTTCAAACTCTGCTAAAGAAATCACATGTAAATGTGGTAACTCCATCGCTTTAAGGTACTCACAGGCATCATCATCAAAAGCAAATACATATAGTTCAAAGTCCGTTCCTGTATTTACCAAAGACTGATACATTGAAATACCACGTATCATATATCCTGAATCAAAAAGTGTACAAAATATATTTTTCATAACTTCACCTAGGCATCAATTGTAACAATAATCTAAGCACTATCAAGATAATGCTTATTATAATACTGATTTAATATACTGCACCAATAATGGCACTCTGTGATCATATGTATGGTCTTGCAAGCAGCGCTTCTGACCATTTTTTCTAATCTCTTCCAGTTTTCCTTGATGAGCTTTCAGCCAGTCAACCTTTTCTACACAATCTTCACTGCAGGTATAAGTTACTATTTCCTTATCAATTTCAAATAAATCATTGGTATTTTCCTTAGCTTCAGTTAACAAACAGCTTCCCA
>JAFPCE010000168.1 GCA_017390245.1 Selenomonadaceae bacterium | reverse complement strand
TCACCCGAGAACCTTTACCAGCTTTCCGCATTTCATCAAAGCAAGGATGCTTGATAAGATTACCCGCAAAAAGCATTCTGGTCTGAATACCATGATCTTCCAAATACCTAATAACCTTATCCCGCTGGATTCCCTCTCGACAAGTCACCATAAAGCCAAACCAGCTAGGGTTACTCCTAGGACATGGCTCTGGCAAAATCAGCTTGTCCTGTACCTCCTGCAGCTCTTTATGCAGCAGATTAAAATTATATCTGCGACGCTCCACAAAATCAGGAAATTTCTTTAGCTGGGCACAGCCTACTGCTGCCTGCATATCGGTAATATTTAGATTCAGACCAAAATGGGAATAAACATATTTGTGGTCATATCCCTTGGGCAGTTCCCCATATTGTCCGTCAAAGCGATGACCACAGAAATTATCCTGACCAGAAGCACATACACAGTCCCGGCCCCAATCCCGGAAGGAGCGCATAATTTTGTTCAGCAGTGAATTATTGGTATATACAGCGCCACCCTGCCCCATGGTCATATGATGAGGTGGATAAAAACTGGATGTGCCCATATCGCCAATAGTGCCAGTAAAATGCTCTTCTCCATCCAGCTCATATGTGGAACCTAAAGCATCACAATTATCTTCAATAAGCCAAAGATTATGCTTCTGGCAAAAATCCTTGACGGCCTGCAAATCAAAGGGATTGCCGAGGGTATGAGCTATCATAACAGCCTTGGTTTTCTCAGACAAGGCCTCCTCTAACTGAGCAGTATCTATATTGTATTGGGGAATAGTTACATCCACAAATACCGGCACCGCACCATAATTTATAATGGGAGAAACCGTTGTAGGAAAACCTGCCGATACGGTAATAACCTCGTCACCTGGCTGAATCCGACGTTCTTTCAGCAAAGGAGAAGTCAAAGTCATAAAAGCTAGCAAATTAGCAGATGAGCCAGAATTTACCACCGCAGTGTATTTAACTCCTAGATATTTACTTAAACCAGCTTCAAATTCCTGCACATATCGACCAGAGGTCAGCCAAAACTCCAAGGCACTGTCAACCAGATTACACATTTCCTCATGGTCATAAACTCGGGAGGCATAGGTAATCCTATCCCCCTCATGGAAATCCTTTGGCTGATTATGATATTTATCACAATATTCCTTTACCAGTGCCAATATTTTATCATGTAATTCCTGCTGTCCCATAGATTAATCCTCCAAAAATTCTCTAATCTGCTTTTCCATCAACAAACTTATGTTGTCATTATTCTGCCATGCCTTGGCCCATTCCACGGTCTTGGCCACAGCTTCCTCTATATGCCACTTGGGCTGCCAGCCCATAGCTGCCTTCAACTTAGAGCAGTCCAGCTTCAAAAACCTTGCCTCATGTGGAGCTTCCACACTAATATCCTGCCATTTTATATCTCCCCAGCACTGGCAAAAAAGCTCCGTCAGCTCCCCAGTAGTCAGGCAGTCACATTCATCAGGTCCAACATTGTACCAACCAGCCAAATTACCATCTGCATACTGCTTTTCAGCAATCAGCAAATAAGCATAAAGAGGCTCCAAAACGTGCTGATATGGACGAATGGAATGGGGATTCCGCACTGCTATATTTTCGCCTGCATAGGCTGCCCGAAGACAATCTGGAATAATACGATTAGGTGAAAAATCCCCTCCACCTATTACATTGCCTGCTCTGGCTGTAGATATAGCCACCCTGCCGTCAGCAAAAAAACTTTTCTGATAGCTATGAGTTACAAGCTCAGAACAACTCTTGCTATTGGAGTAGGGATCAAAGCCATCCAAAGGCTCATTTTCTCTATAACCCCAAGGCCACTCCTTGTTGTCATAAACCTTGTCCGTGGTAATATTCACAAATGATTTTACGCTGTTGCTTTGTCTTATACACTCCAACACATTTACGGTTCCCATAACATTGGTGCTATATGTTTCTACAGGATTGCGATAGCTTTCCAGCACAATAGGCTGAGCCGCCAGATGAAAAACAATCTCTGGCTGAGCTTCAGCAAAAGCCTGCTGCAAAGCAGTAAAATCCCGCACATCACCAATAATAGAATTCATGCCAGTTTCTGTGCCAGACTGCTGAAAAACCTTTTCCCCTTCCTCCGTAGGCGAGAGCAGTGCATAGCCTGTAACATTAGCCCCCAGCATTTCCAGCATCTTACAAAGCCAAATCCCCTTAAAGCCTGTATGGCCT
>JAFPCE010000167.1 GCA_017390245.1 Selenomonadaceae bacterium | reverse complement strand
GATATCTCTGGCCTTCTTATCAGATGCTGCATCAGCAATGGCATTGGCCAACTCTAAAGATGTCATATTTGTCATAACCTCCTGTTTCTCACAAATCAATAATAAGTTAATTATCCTCAGTATTTTCTACAGGAAATAATTCCTGCACCTTTTCTTCTGTAATATCCTTGTCGCACACCCAGGAACCATTCTTGTCTCTGTAGCCTGGCAAATCCATCATCAGCGGTTTATTCTGGTCTATCTTACGCAAAAGATTAGTCAGATGTGCCGAGTCAAACATCTCTATACTAGTCTTCACATTAGCTTCACACACATTAATGATGGCTGGCACCTTTGTCAGAACCTCCGGCTTTAACAGCTGCTCATAAAATGCCTTCAGGAAGCTTTGCTGTCTTTTAGACCGCCCCAGTACACCCAGGTCATCGCTGGAATACCGCAGGTATTTCTGTGCTGTATCACCATCTAGCTTCTGATAGCCCTTAGGGATATGAATGTACAAATTGCCCTCAGGATCATCATAATCCATATCAGCCTCAACGTACAGGTCTATTCCCCCCATTATGTCGATAATCTGAGCCAGGGTACTGGTGTCCATCACCACATAATGATGCATAGTCACATTTAGCAGCTGGGTAGCACTCTGCTCTAAAAGTGGTATGCCACCATAGATATAGGCATTGGCTATTCGCTGCTGCTCCTTGATGCCTGGTATATCCACCAGTGTATAGCGGGGAATATTCATCAGCCGCACTTCACCTGTATCATTTTTCAGGCTTAAAAGCAGTATGGTATCTGCCTGCTGGACATTATCCTCCATGCCGGTATCCAATCCCACCAGCAGTACATTGGTATAGCCATCAAACCTGGGGTCAAAGCTCTGGGCCCTCAGCTCCCGGCGCTGCTTATACTCCTCGTAAAACTGGGCATAAGTGCTATAGGTATTGTCCACCCAGCGGTATGCCTGCAGGCCCAGCCAGCCTACAGCAGTGGCTAAAAGGCCAGCCACCACAAGAAACACACAAAAACGGAAAAAGATTTCAATGTATCTTTTCCAGATTCTGCGCCTTTTACGCTTTACATTTTCCCTTGTCTGGCTCTTTACAGGCACCTTTTTCATTGTTTTTTACCCTGCACTTCTATATATACTTATGTTTATAATAGGCCGCTTAGCTTCTGGCAGCCTTTAGCTTTAATACCAGCTCATTGCGGGCTATAATCGTCCCCAGATGCAGCAATTTGCCCTGGTTTACAATAAAACTGATGGACTGGCTCAGTCCTGCCAGCACCATCTCATCCAAAGTTCCCTCTGCAGCCAGCTGTCGCAGCCTGTGCACATCAGGATAATCCCTGTTAGGCTCAATCATATCAGCAAAATAGACAATCTTGTCCAGGTCACTCATATTGCTGCCACCAACAGTATGTCTGGCAATAGACTGCTGGATTTCCTCGTCCTCTACGCCGTATTCCTCAGCCACTAAACGGGCGCCAATATCAGCGTGCAGCAACAGAGGTGTTTCACGCTCCACATCACCAATGGCAATGCCCCGTATCGCAGCCTCAGCTATGAGCTCATCATTGGGATATTGTCTGGCACAATCATGCAGCAATCCTGCAATCCTGGCCTTTTCCTCATCAACACCAAAGCGCTTAGCTAAAGTTACAGCCGTCTCAGAAACCCCCAGGGAATGCTGAAAACGGGAAGGCTTTAATCTTGACTGCAATTTTTCCTTCATTTCTGCAAATGTCATAGACATAAAACAGTCCTCTTTCCTGTTATGGATTTTAGCCATACTAATTAATTATAGCATAGAACCCCTGGCAGTGGGTATTTGTAAATACAGTTTTTCTTTGTAAATATATTGCTCCACAGCCTCTGGCACCAAATATTTAATGGAATCACCCTGCAGCAGTCTCTCTCTGATATCTGTAGAGGAAATTTCTATCTCTGGTGTAGTCACCACATGAATTTTTTCTTTGCCAAGCCTGCCAAAACGGCTTTGAATTTCTGCTAAATCCACAGGCACCTTGGGACGGGAAGCCCCAATCAGATGGCAAAGCTGTAAAAGCTCCTCTGGTCTGCTCCATGTATGCAAATCCCGCAGGGAATCTGCCCCAACAATGAAATAAAACTCCGTATCACTGCCATAAAGCTTAGACAATACCGCCAATGTATCCCGGCTATAGGATGGCCCATCCCGGTGCAGCTCAATATCTGACACCATAAAATGAGGATTAGAACAGGTAGCCAGCGTAGTCATGGCCAGGCGATGGTGTGCCTCTGTTACAAACTGATCCTGCTTGTGAGGAGGCTGTGCTGCTGGAATAAATATCACCTTGTCCAGGCCAAACTCATCCCGCACTGCCTCAGCTGTCAGCAAATGCCCCAGATGTATCGGATCAAAGGTACCGCCAAAGATACCCACATGATGCTTTTCAGCCATATTTACCTCCCTGCACCTTATCTAATCAATCCTCTGACTGCCCAGATTATACCGGCCAATGCCATTACTGTAGCTAAAATGCACAAAACAGCCCTGCCATAATCAGCAAAATCATGGTGGCCCTTCTGAGTACTCATATAGCTCTGCCAGGTTCTTTTATAGCCCTGCAGCGTCTTCAGCCATTTCATGCCATTCCCTCAAACCTTAACTGCTAGCCATTAACCGCTAGCCATTAACCATCAACATCATCAGCCTCTAGCCATTAACCAGTAACATCAGCGAATCTGACCATCGCCATTAATCAAGTACTTGGTGCTGGTTAAAGCCTGCAAGCCCATTGGCCCTCTGGCATGGAGCTTCTGGGTACTGATGCCGATTTCTGCACCAAAGCCAAATTCACTGCCATCAGAAAATCTGGTGGAGGCATTAACGTATACTGCTGCTGCATTTACCCGGCGCTGGAACAATCTGGCACTGGTAAGGCTCTCTGTAACAATGGTCTCAGAATGGCCTGTATTGTACTTGTTGATATGGGCAATAGCCTCATTGACGTCAGCCACTGCCTTCACTGCCAGGATTAAATCGCCATACTCAGTGGACCAGTCCTCTTCTGTAGCAGCAGACACCATTTCACCTTCACCCAGGATAGAGAGACACTTTTCACATACTCTCAGCTGGCAGTGCTTCTCCTCCATGGCTTTAGCCAGCATTGGCAGGAACTTCTCTGCCACAGCCTCATGTACTAAAAGTGTCTCCATGGCATTGCACACAGATGGACGGGAGGTCTTGGCATTAACAGCAATATTTAAAGCCATATCCAGGTCAGCTGTAGCATCTACAAAGGTATGGCATACGCCTGTACCAGTCTCAATAACAGGCACTGTGCTGTTTTCCACAACAGTTTTAATGAGCCCTGCGCCGCCACGAGGAATAATAACATCTAAATACTGATTTAAATGCAGCATAATCTGTACTGCATCTCTGTCAGTAGTTTCCACGAACTGGATAGCTCCCTCAGGAATACCTGCATGGTATGCAGCCTCAGACAAAATCCCCGCAATGGTCTTATTGGATAAAATTGCCTCAGAACCGCCCCGCAGAAATACTGCATTGCCTGCCTTAAGGCAAAGGCCAATAGCATCAGAGGTAACATTAGGACGAGCCTCGTAAATCATGCCCACTACACCTAGTGGCACCCTGACACGGCGAATCTCCAGGCCATTAGGGCGGACAGTAGAATAATCACCTTCACCTATTGGGTCTGGAAGACCTGCAGCCTGCCGCAGGCCATCTGCCATACCGGCAATACGGTTGTCATCCAGCATTAATCTGTCCAGATAGGAACGCTTTACGCCCTTTTTACGGGCCTCCTCCAGGTCAATAGCATTAGCCTCCAAAATAGCGTGCTTTCTCTGTTCCATGGCATGAGCCATAGCCAGTAACGCATTGTTCTTTGTTTCAGTGGAAACCATGGTCATAGCCTCTGCAGCCTTTGCCGCAGCCTGTGCCTTTTCCACCAGCAAGCTTTCTAAATCCATAATGCAGCCTCCTATTGCAAACAAAGTCCGGAACGCTTCTGCATCCCCGGGGCTTTTAAAACATATATCACTCTGCCTGTTATTATACCATTTTTATATACTTTGTATAACAATAAACAAAATTAAATCATGCTGACCATATTATCCCTGTGGATAATCTCTTCATGGAACTCACCCTGAATCAAATCAGCCAGCTCACTGGTTTTTCTGCCCATTACTGCCTGTACGTCCCGGCTGTCATAATTAATGATACCACGGGCAATCTCCCGGTTATCCATAGTCAGTACACGGACAGTGCCCCCAGCCTGATAGTCGCCCTCTGTAGCCACGATACCGACAGCCAAAAGGCTTGATCCTGCCTGCAGAGCCTTGGCACAGCCAGCATCCACAGTCAGCACGCCAGCAATCCGCTTGCCAAAGGCCAGCCATCCCTTACGGGCCTTTAAATGCTCCTCCTTTGGCGGGAACACAGTACCTAAAGTGTCTCCTGCCATAATGCTGGTAATAACGCCATCTCTGTCACCTGGGGCAATAAACATGGTAACGCCAGAATTAACAGCTATCTTTGCCGCCTCAATCTTCGTCATCATGCCGCCAGTGCCCAGATTGCTGCCAGAGCCGCCAGCCAGTGCCTCTACCTCAGGAGTTATCTCCTTTATCTCATCCAGAAGCTTTGCTTCAGGGTGCGTCTGGGGATTAGCTGTATACACGCCGTCAATATCAGAAAGGATAATCAGCACATCAGCATCCACGATTGAGGCCACCACCGCTGACAGAGTATCATTGTCACCGATTTTTATCTCATCAACAGTTACTGCGTCATTTTCGTTAATAACCGGCACGATGCCCTGCTTCAGCATGGTCATCAGAGAATTTCTGGCATTTACATACTGCCGGTGATTGACAAAGGTATCCTTCGTCAGCAGCACCTGGCCATCCACAATGCCATACTCTGCGAAAAACTTGTCGTATATATGCATCAGCATAACCTGGCCAATAGCTGCCAGTGCCTGGCGTTCCTGCAGCTGCTCTGGCCGCTTTTTCAGCCCCAGCCGCACCATGCCGGCACCAATAGCACCAGAGGTCACTAAGATAACCTCACGTCCCTGATTTGCCAGATTGGCAATTTCCCGTACCAAATGCTCAATACGGGCCAGATTTGGCTTGCCGGTTTTGTACAGCAGTGTACTAGTACCAACCTTAACAACTATGCGCTTTGCCTCTTTAACATCCTGTCTAGCATTCAAAGCCTTCACCCTTCCCCTTCAGGTTAAATCAGTATCAATTATTTAGG
>JAFPCE010000166.1 GCA_017390245.1 Selenomonadaceae bacterium | reverse complement strand
CGACACATCAAAAGGAATGCGCTTCTCCCTGCTTACTTTTCTGGCAAATATGGTAAATGCAGCACTCAAAGATAACCCTAATTCCGCACATACCAATTCCATACTCCTCTTTACATCTGCATTTAGCTTAAAATTAACATTAACATTTGCTGCCCGTTCCATACTAAACACCCCTTTTCATAATTCAATTATATATTTTTTCCTCAATAAATCAAGAAGTTTTCTTTATTTATTCTTTATTTACCCTTCTGAAAGTCAGCAACACAGCTACTATCTTTATAGCTGTTATACCAGCTAGCCTTACCCGTACGCAAGAAAAAAAGAGCCCTGTTATGTGTCAGAGCTCTTCAAATTTAATCAATCCTAAGGCGGGTTCAGCTTCCACTTACTACTCCCATGGATACTTCTTCTGGCCAAAAGGGTCAGGCCCGAAGCCTAGAGGCCACATAGGATCACCACCACCAGCAATCTGATCAAGCTGCTCAGTCTCCAGCTTCTCCTTGTCCTTCAGATTCACACCAGGCTGCAGGCGGATATCCTGCTCTTTCATATTCACACCTGGCTGTAATGGGATTTTCTTCTCTTCACTCATAATAATCAACTTCCTTTCTTTGTGTAGGTGAATTGCTTTCCTGTATCTTATACGCAAAAACTGGGATTTTATTACAGATTTTATAAAAAATTCATTTACTCCTCCAAATGACCCTTCCTGCCTTATCACAAAAATACCGCCCCAGCATACACTGAAGCGGTACTAATTACACAGCAATAAAGCCTCTTATAGCTGCACTTTTTCTATCACGCATTGATGTTTTTACTCATTCAAAGTTATAGCCATATTCTTGCCACAAAAGGCCACGCCGTATTTCCAAATAGTCTGAACTCCTTTGGCCTGCATGTCGGCAGCGTACTGCCTTTCCTCTATCTGTGCCAGAGCTTCAGCAGCCTTTTTTTCCAGCATATCTTCCCTGTCAGCGCATTTAAACTCCAAGATAACACCGGCATGATTTTTCTCTTTAGGCGTCATGGCAATATCAAATCTGCCGTAGCCGCTTTCTTTATTAGACTCAACATCATAGCTCTTCGCCAGCAGAATGCAAAGGCCCAGCATCAGTCCATGATAAAAGGATTCACGGTTAGCTGTGTCATAGCAGCTCACATTGCCAGCTAATATCTGCGCCAGACGGGTACGGAAAAGCTCCACATTACCTTCAGCCATAGCATCAAGCATTTCATCTGCATTGCTGATACCTGTATTAGCAGCAAAGCGCAATAATATCTGATCTTCATAAAGCTGGTGTATTTCATAATTTGGAATAGCCAAAAGCATCCGTCTGTCACTTGGATAGCCAGGATTTTGCCTTGCCTTCAGATAACCAGTAGCCAGAAGAATACTGTACAAGTCATCTTTATTATTCCCAATATCATGATATATGATACTGTCCCGCAGTCTTTTTTTAATAACGCCACCAGCCATGAGTATTTGCAGTTCCCTTGCATCTGCATCCGTCATCTGCTTCAGCAGCTCCTGCAAAATTGCATTGGCGCTGGTATTACCCCAGTAGGCGATTGGCATGCATTTTTCAGCAAAATAACTGAGTACAGACCAGGGATTGTAAATCTCTGCCCCAGCAAAACTATAGCCGTCATACCATGCTTTAATCTCCGGCAGCTTGTCCTCTGCTCCCTGCTCAATGGCGAGGCACTTAACATCTGCCTCAGTAAAACCAAAGGCCTCCCGATATAATGGCGATGAAACTCCACAAACCTGCAGGTTGTTAAGCCCGCTGAAAATACTCTCTTTGACAACACGCAGGACACCTGTAACCAATGCAAAGGCCATATCATCATTATCCTTCAGCACAGTG
>JAFPCE010000165.1 GCA_017390245.1 Selenomonadaceae bacterium | reverse complement strand
GCAAGGGCAGTGAGGTGGGCCGGAGCTTCCAGGAGCTCAAGGCTATCATGGACAGAGTGGAGCTGAAGGATCATCTGGGAGTGTGCCTGGATACCTGTCATGTGTATAGTACTGGCTATGATATTGTCAATGACTTGGAGGGGGTCCTGCAGGAGTTCGATAAGATTATTGGCCCGGATAAGCTGAAGGCGGTGCATCTTAATGATAGTATGATGCCTTTTGCGTCTAATAAGGACAGGCATGCGAAAATCGGTGAAGGTACTATCGGGCTGGAGGCGCTGGTGGCTGTGATTAATCATCCAAGTTTGCGGGATTTGCCGTTTATACTGGAGACGCCTAATGATGCAGAGGGGTACAGGAAGGAGATTGCGCTGTTAAAGGAAAAATACCAAGGGTAGTGCCTAAGGCAGCACAGAGAGGTAGTGCAATCTGTTAAAAAATTTTTCGATTTTTGTAATATTTTTCCTTTTCCAGCGTATAAGAATCAGAAAGAGGTTAGCAAATAACCGGAAAGATAAGATGTATTTCAAAGGAGGAATTTATTATGGCTAAGGAACTTTTACATGATGAGGTATTGGATAATGTTGCAGGTGGCACAGAGTATCGTTGCTACTTCGACAAAGAGTTGAATCAATATTTCTGCGAATACAAGTGGGGCAAGGATGGCAGACAGAAGAGTTCTAAGGTTGTTGGCGTGGATCAGTGGAAAGCATTTTTAGAGAAGGCTAAGAAGAATGGCGATACCGTATTCCTGGGCGATGAGCAGCTGGTGTAAAGTGAATTTGGACCCCTTCACCAATAGGTGGAGGGGGTTTATTTTGGGAAAAGCAGTCTGCTCCCTCACCTATGCTGGCTAGTACCTGAAGACTGACTTAAAGTAAAATTTGGTGGCAGAAGCAGTACATCAGCGCTTTGCCTGGGGCTAGTGCCATCTGCTTTAGAAGTAATGAAAACTGCTTAAATAAATTTTGATTTTGGCTGAAAATTAAAATAATTTAAATCGATAATTGGTTGGTATCACTTTATAAGTGATTGGTATTGCTAAGCTCTGCCAGAGGATATAGAATGCTGTTATTAAGAACATTTTCATATATCTGGGAGGTATGTTTATGTCACAGGATACAGCAGGGAAGGTTTCGTCTAGGAAGGGGAAATCCAGGAGCAAATGGCATCCGGCTTTTTGTGCGGCTGCGGAACTGGAACTAAGGGATAATAGGGAGGATTTGTCCTTTAACCGGGAATATAACCTTAGCAAGGAACCGCTGCAGATTGATTTGCTGGTTATCAAGAAGCCGCCCCATGTTAAGATTAAAAATGAAATTGGTCATTTGTTTCGCCAGCACAATGTGGTAGAATATAAATCACCAAAGGATAGCTTGAATATTGACGATTTCTATAAGACTCTGGCCTATGCCTTTTTGTATAAGAGCCTGGCAAAGGAAGTGGATGGGATTCCAGTTAGTCAGTTAACATTATCTCTGGTGCGTCAGGGATATCCTAGGGAAATGGTGAAAAAGCTGGAAGCAGAGGGCATGCAGATACAGAGGCAGTATCCTGGTATCTACTATGT
>JAFPCE010000164.1 GCA_017390245.1 Selenomonadaceae bacterium | reverse complement strand
TAATGGTTGCTTTGATGTACATGGACTTTGACCTCATTGGCATGTAATTGCGTCGAATTGTGGCTTTTATCCTGTCCATGACTCCCAAGGAGTGGGAAAATAAAAAGCTCATAAACGGCAGCTTCATGCCAGCAAGTCCTGCCAGACCCCGCTTGCCATTTTGCATTTTCTTCATCTTTTTCATCATCTTGCGCATTTCTTCAAACTGCTTTAACAGCCTGTTGACGTCCTGCACCTTAGTACCACTGCCCATGGCAATACGCTTGCGGCGACTGCCATTGATGATGCTGGTCTTGGTTCTCTCCTCTGGAGTCATGGAACGGATAATGGCCTCAATCTGGCGCATTTCCTTGCCGTTTAGGTCAATTTCCTTGTCTCCCAGCTTTTTCTTGATATCACCCATACCTGGAATCATACCCAGAATGCTTTCAAAGGAGCCCAGTTTTCTCACCTGGTTCATCTGATTGAGGAAATCGTCTAAGGTAAAGTCATCCTTACGGAGCTTTTCCTTCAGCTTCTTTGCTTCCTCTTCATCGAAGCTTTCCTGAGCCTTTTCAATCAGGGAGAGCACATCGCCCATGCCCAGGATTCTGGAAGCCATGCGTTCTGGATAGAACGGCTCCAGTGGCTCAAGCTTTTCTCCCATACCCACAAACTTAATAGGGCATCCGGTAACAGCCTTTACAGAAAGGGCTGCACCACCGCGGGAGTCACCATCCAGCTTTGTGAGAATAACACCTGTTAAGGCTAAATCCTCGTTAAAGCTCTTGGCTACATTAACTGCATCCTGACCTGCCATTGCATCCACCACCAGAAGAATCTCATGTGGTGTTACCTGAGCCTTGATATCCTTCAGCTCCTGCATCAATGCCTCATCAATCTGCAAACGGCCTGCTGTATCGATTATAACCACATCATTAGCATGAGTAAAGGCATAATTGATAGAACTCTTGGCAATGGTAACAGCATCTGTGCCAGGTTCCATGGAAAACACTGGAATATCCAGCTGCTTGCCAATAACCTGCAGCTGAGTTACCGCTGCTGGCCTGTATATATCTGCAGCTACAAGCACAGGCCGCTTGCCCTGTTTCTTCAGAGCTAAGCCCAGCTTGCCGGCAGAGGTGGTTTTACCAGCACCCTGCAGACCTGCCATCATAATAATGGTAGGTGGCTGAGATGATATGTTTATTTTACTTTGAGAGCCACCCATTAAATTGGTTAACTCTTCATTAACAATTTTAATAACTACCTGGGCCGGAGTCAGGGCATCCATAACATCCTGGCCAATGGCACGCTCAGTTACATTCTTTACGAAATCCTTAACTACCTTGAAGTTAACGTCTGCCTCTAAAAGAGCCATCCGCACATCCTTCATAGCCAGCTTAACATCGTCTTCTGTCAGCTTGCCATGCCCCCGCAGCTTTTTAAATGTTGCCTGCAGCCGATCTGCTAAACCTTCAAAAATCAAATCTATTCCTCCTGAGCCCTGGTGGTATATGGCGCAAGCTTTGTTAGCAAATCCTGCACTGCGGTAAGCTGCTGCTTATCAGCTAATACCTGAAGCTCATCGTATATTTCTGTAAGTTCCTGACGCTGCTTTGTAAGGCGCTGGGCCAGTCCCAGCTTATCCTCATACTCAGTCATAGTCTGTTCAGAACGATGCAGTATATCGTATACTGCCTGGCGGGAAACCTGCAAGCTCTCGCCTATCTCTGACATGGAGAAATCCTCCAGCAGATGCATCTCCAGACAGCGGCGCTGCTTTTCTGTCAGCAAAGGACCATATATATCAAAGAGCTGTGCTAAATATATCCGCTGCTCCAGCATATAATCTCCTCCTGTCTCTGTTCAGAAAGGTACAGCTTTACCCGACCATAGTTATTATATCCATCGCCTTTATGGTTGTCAAGTATTTTTCCTTGTCAGACAATTTTTCTTTTTTTCAGGCTGATTGACGCATAAGAAAAGCCGATTACATAACATAATCGGCTTTTCTTATGATATATCAAATCAGATATTTTGCGCAAAATCAGATAGCTCTCTCAACCTTACCGGAACGCAGGCAACGGGTGCAAACGTTTACACGCTTAACCTCGCCCTCAACAACAGCACGAACGCGCTGGATGTTTGGCTTCCAAGAACGCTTAGTCTTCAAATGGGAATGGCTGACATTGTTACCGCTCAGCTCGCCCTTACCGCATACTTCACATACACTTGCCACGAAAACACACCTCCTTACAGTATCTTGTATGTACGAAAAATATTCACGCACAACGAAAATATTTTAGCACATGTATTTTACTTTTTGCAACCCCTTGTTGCTAATTTCCCTCAACAAGGTAAAGCTCATAGCCGTTACCACTACAGCTACTGCTCAATTACTGGGTTATTATAACAAATAAATAATGTGATGTAAAGTATTTTTCCTTTACGTCACATTATTTTATTCTCCGCAGATTTTTCTAGAAAAATTCGCGTAATTTTTATCTTAAGCCATCAGCTAAATCCAGCAGCTTCTGCAGCTCTTCTCTGGAGAACTGGTACTTCTCACCGCAGAAATGGCAGCATACCTCAGCATGGCCATCCTCCACCAGAGACTGCATATCATCATGGCCTAAGTTCAAAAGCACATCCTCCAGGCGTTCCTTGGAACACTGGCACTTGAAGGAAAGCTCAGTGCTGGACAAAAATTCCATGTCAAAGCCAGCCATTAGCTCCTTGATTATAGCCCTTGGACCCTTGCCCTCAGCAATCATGGCAGAGACAGGACGAACCTTTTGGAGATTTTCCTCCAGCCTGCTGATAATCTCCTCATCAGCATCAGGCATAGGCTGCAGCATAAAACCGCCAGCAGCCACTGCTTTAAAGTCCTTATCCACTAACACGCCTAAGCCTACGCTAGATGGTGTCTGCTCAGATACGTACAGATAATTCGTTAAATCCTCAGCAATCTCACCAGAAACGATTTCACAGCTGCCCCGCATAGGCTCACCTAAACCGGTAAAGCGGGTGACAGTTACCAGCCCCTGGCCAATGGCACCGCCTACATCCAGCTTTCCCTGGGCATTTAATGGCAAATCCACGTGAGGATTATGCACGTAACCCCGGACAAAGCCATCAGGAGTTGCATCAGCTGTGATGCTGCCCAGAGGACCATCTCCCCGGAAATCTATGGTAATTGCTTCCTGATTTTTTAAATTAGCAGCCATTAAAAGAGCCCCGGTCATAGTTCTTCCCAGTGCAGCTGCCGCAATAGGATAACAGTCATGACGGCGGATTGCCTCATTTACTAAATCCGTGGTAACAGCAGCATATACTCTGACGCCCTTTGTAATAGCCTTTACTAAAATATCACTCATAATATTCCTTTTATTCAATAACAATATCCAGCGGCGCTTTTTCTATATAGATTAGAAAATAACACCGCTATAAATCTTCAAGGCCAAATTACTTAGCCTCCAGCTCCTTAATGCTGTCCTTAGCGCTCTTAATTACCTCAGCATAATGGTCATTAAGCTCAGCAGGTACTAAATCCAGGAACTCCTTGTAGGCAGCCACTGCCTCTTCCTTGCGGCCCAGCTCCTCCAGTACAGCACCCTTCATATAAAAAGCCTCATAGTACTGTCTATACTTTTTGGTAATGGTTTCATACTGCTCCAGCGCTAAATCAAACTTCTTCTGACGGGTATAAAGAGTACCCAGCATGAAATTAGCATCCAGGTAATCTGCATCAATCTTCAGAATTTCCTTAAAGGCAGCCTCGCACTCATCCAGCTTGCCCTGGTCAGCCTTGCAGGTAGCCAGATTAAACCAGGCATCAATGTGCTTAGGCTCAGCCTTAATGCAGTTATTATAAGCCTCTACCGCCTTGTCCAGGTCCTGCTTTTCAGTATAGGCATTACCCATGTTGTAATAAGCATCACCATAGTTAGGATCAATCTTAACAGCCTCAGTGAAATCCGCAATCGCCTTGTCGTACTCACCCTTGGCAATGTAGCAGTTACCGCGGTTGTTCAGTGCAGCCACAAAGCCTGGCACCAGCTTCAAAGCCTCATTGTAGTCGGCAATAGCACCATCATAATCCTTCTTTACAGCCTTAAAGCTGCCCCGCTCCCAGTAATCCTTAGCAGTCTGGGGATTTTCCATGTTGGCGCCCACACTTAAGGTCTCACCGCCAGCACCCTCAGCAGCCAGAGCGCTATTCATATTTACGCCAAAGCCAAATGCCATAGCAAAAGCCAGCATAGCTGCAGCCTTCTTCATAGCCTTAATCTTCTTTAACATCTGCTTCTCTCCTAATATTAAGCTTAAATATCCAGGCTCAGCATGGCCTCGCCAGAATAAATATCATAGATAGTAATCTTGTTATCTTCAATAACAGCACAGGTCTGACGGCCATCCTCACGCTTGGAAAGAGATGGTGAACCTGGATTCAAAAATACAGTACTGCCCCGCTTCTCCAACACATTAGTATGGATGTGGCCAGTAATGAAAATATCTGCCTTAATAGCAGCTGCCATAGCCTCCTTAGCCTCATCAGCTTCCACCTTATGCCCATGGGTAGCCACAATATGGCGTCCCCCGGCAAAAGCGTGGACATAAGGAGACTGGATAGGCATATTCAGCACCAGCTGGTCTACTTCAGAATCACAGTTACCCTTGCAAATCAGCACCGGCTGCTTGACACCGTTGATTTTCTCTGCCAGAGCAGCAGGGTTATAATCCTCCAGCATAGGATTTCTAGGTCCATGATAAAGCACATCGCCAGCATGGATAATCAGATCTGCATCTGTGAAAAATTTGTCATAAGCCGCAGCGAAATGGTCAACGCAGCCATGAGTATCACTGATAACGCCAATTTTCATCTTTTACACCTCTTTGCTTGTGGAATAAAAGCATTAAAGCTGCTTTAAGAGATTTGCCATTTCAATAGCAGTCAGAGCACCATCAGCACCCTTATTGCCAGCCTTTGTGCCAGCACGCTCAATAGCCTGCTCAATGTTTTCAGTAGTAACCAGGCTGAAGGATACAGGTACGCCAGTGGACATGCTAGCCTGGGCAATGCCCTTAGCAGCCTCATTGCAGACATAGTCATAGTGAGAGGTTGCACCGCGGATAACTACACCAATAGCGATGATAGCGTCATACTTCTTGCTTTCAGCCATCTTCTTAGCAACCAGCGGCAGCTCATAAGCACCTGGAACCCAGGCAACAGTGATATCATCCTCGTCTGCACCATGACGATGCAGGCAGTCAAGAGCACCGCCTAACAGCTTAGAAGTCAGAAACTCATTAAAACGGGAAACAACTACACCAAAGCGCATGCCCTGGGCATTATACATACCTTCTAAAACCTTAACTTCCTTCATTTCTATTCCTCCTTCTCCCCAGCAGGGAGTTCCTTACAATTATAATTTATAAAATATAAAGCGCAATTATCTTATTCTTCAGTTAAAATATGGCCCATCTTGGTCTTCTTAACCTTCATATAGCCCTGGTTATACTCATTTACAGGAACCTCTACAGGCACACGCTCTACAATCTTCAGGCCATAGCCCTCCAGACCAGCACGCTTAGCAGGATTGTTGGTCATGAGGCGGATGCTGGTAAGTCCTAAATCAGACAGAATCTGAGCACCAATGCCATAATCTCTCTCATCTGGTGCAAAACCTAAGAGCACGTTAGCCTCTACAGTATCCTTGCCCTGATCCTGCAGCTCATAAGCACGCATCTTGTTAGCCAGGCCAATGCCGCGGCCCTCCTGGCGCATGTACAGTACAACGCCCTGGCCTTCCTTTTCAATACGCTTCAAGGCAGTTGCCAGCTGGTCGCCACAGTCGCAGCGCATAGAACCAAGAGCGTCACCAGTCAAGCACTCAGAATGTACACGCACCAGTACATCCTTCTTATCTCTGATATCCCCCTTGATAATAGCTAAATGGCACTTGCCGTCTAACTTACTTTCATAAGCATTAATGCGGAAATGGCCGTACTTGCTAGGCAAATCAGCCTCAGCCACCTTCTCTACAAAGCACTCAGTGCGCTTTCTGTACTCAATCAATGCCTTAACAGTAATGAGCTTTAAGCCATGCTTCTGGGCAAACTGAATCAGATGAGGAGTGCGCATCATGTGGCCGTCATCATCCATAATCTCACAGCAGAGGCCTGCAGGAGAAAGGCCAGCCATTCTTGCTAAATCAGTAGTAGTCTCAGTATGGCCAGCACGGCGCAATACACCACCTGGAACGGAACGCAGCGGAAATACATGGCCAGGACGGCGGAAGCTCTCAGGCTTTGCCTCTGGATTTACCAGCATCTTGATGGTCTCACAGCGCTCATAAGCAGAAATACCAGTAGTGGTAGTAACTGCATCAACTGCTACAGTAAAGGCAGTCTCATGGTTATCAGTATTGTTGGTAACCATCTGGCCAATCTTCAGGCGGTCCAGGTACTCACCATCAATAGGAGTGCAAATCAATCCCTTGGCATAGGTAGCCATGAAATTAACATGCTCTGGGGTACAGGTATCAGCTGCTACGATTAAATCGCCTTCGTTTTCGCGATCCTCATCGTCCACAACCACAACCATGTTGCCCTTTTTAATTTCCTCAATTGCTTCTTCAACTGTTGCAAAACTTGACATAAAAATACTCCTTCTATCTGTAAATACAATGTAAAAATTTCAATACTTCCAGCTTAAATCAAAAGCCATTTTCCTGCAGAAAAGCCATGGTAATACTGCCAGCCTGCGGTGACTTCGCCTGGGCATTCTCCCTTGGCTGCAGCAGTTTCTCCACATACTTTCCCACCACATCATTTTCAATGTTAATGGCAGAGCCAATGCCCTTGCTATGCAGATTAGTCACCTGCCGTGTATGGGGAATCAGGGAAACCACAAAGCTGTCAGAATCTACCCCAGCCACAGTGAGGCTGATGCCATCCAGGGACACAGAGCCCTTTTCCACAATATACCTCAGTATATCAGCATCCGCTCCGATTTTCATTAAAATCGCATTAGCTTCTTCCTTCAGGGAAATAATTTTCCCTACGCCATCAATATGACCACTGACAATATGTCCCCCCAGACGGCTGCTTAAGGTCAGAGCCCGTTCCAGATTCACAGGACTGCCATGCTTCAGCTCCCCTAAGGAGCTGCGGCGCAAGGTCTCTGGCATAACATCAGCAGTAAAGCCCTTGCTGGTAAAGCTGGTTACAGTGAGGCAGACGCCATTAACAGCAATGCTGTCACCTAACTGCACATCCTCCAAAACCTTCTGGGCATTAATGGCTAAAACGCCACCGCCAATGCTTTTGACAGTGCCAACTTCTTCTATAATTCCAGTAAACATGAAATCATCCTTAAATAATCATTAATAAATCACGTTGCCATCAAGCTTAACGGTGCTTTACTGTGCCCGTAATCACCACATCGCCGTCTAACATGCTGGTTTCAATATTTTTCAGCTCAACGGCATCACTAAGAGCAGCAAAGCCATCCCCCTCTACAGGCGTCAGGGCATCTCTGCCACCAATGAGCTTTGGTGCTACAAAGGCATAAACACGGTCCACTAAGCCAGCCTTTAGCAGTGAAAAATTAATCTGTCCGCCGCCTTCAACTAAGACAGAGCAGATTTTCTTTTCCCCCAGCTTAGCCATCAAAACCTCCAGGTCAACTCTTTCCTGGCCACAGACTATAACTTCAACGCCGGCATTTTCCAGTGCCTTAATGTTTTCCGCTGATGCAGCCTCACTAACCGCCACAATGGTCTTTGCCTGGCCATCAGTTACCAGCTTGCTGTCTAGTGGCAGCCTGGCCTTGCTATCCACCACAATACGCACAGGATTCTGGCCGTTGCCCTCTGGCAATCTGGCAGTTAAGCTTGGATTGTCCTTAAGAGCTGTGTTGATACCCACCAATATGCCATCATATACATCCCGCAAACGGTGTGTCATTCCCCTGGACTTTTCATTGCTGATCCACTGGGATTCCCCGGTACAGGTAGCAATTTTGCCATCCAGGCTCATGGCTGTTTTCATAACCACAAAAGGTCTTCTGGTAGTTATCCAGTGCAAAAACGCTTCATTGAGCTTTTCTGCTTCCTCCTGCAAAAGGCCAACCTCAACCTCAATGCCGGCTTCTCTCAGCATGGCAATACCCTTGCCAGCCACCTTAGGATTAGGATCCTCCATGGCAACTACCACACGGGCTACACCAGCCTCCACCAGTGCCTTGGCACAAGGACCAGTACGTCCATAATGGGAGCATGGCTCTAATGTGACATACACTGTAGCACCCTTTGCCAAGTCACCTGCCATATTAAGAGCATGAACCTCAGCATGGGGAGTGCCAGCCTTTCTGTGCCAGCCAGCAGCCACAATCCGCCCAGAGCGCACAATCACCGCTCCCACCATAGGATTAGGGGATGTCCGCCCCATGGCATTTTTTGCCAGGTCGATGGCCTTAGCCATCATTTGCCTATCCAATTCCTTTTGCATCCTATCACCTCTGATACAAATGAATTTGAGATACAGAACCAGCCAATATAAAAAGGCTGCTGAGCATGAAATCTCAACAGCCTATGCAAATCACAAAAAGATGCACACAACACGTCTTTTCTCATCCAGACTATACTGTCGGCCCTGGAATCACACCAGGTCATGCCCAGGCTGCAGTGAAAGCTCCTTGTCATCAGGCTTAATCACTATAACCATACAGGCTCGCGGGCTGTACCGCCGGTAGGGAATCTCACCCTGCCCCAAAGACTGTCTCTGTATTTCCAAAGAAAATTTTACCACAAAGAAAACCAATCTGCAACACATGCCATTTTCATAAATAAAATGGCCTAGAAGCGTGCAGCTCCTGCACTGCCCTAAAAAGGCCTTGGCAGGTTCTTTGTCCGGCTTGCTGACTATACCGAAGCGTGCAGCTCCTGCACTGCCATAAAAAAGGCCCTTGCCAACGAAGCAAAGCCTCATCCCAAGAGCCTTTTTCTACATATTTACTCCTTGATGCAAGTCTGCAGTATCTTGTACAGCTTCTGCACCTCATCCAGATGCATGGTAATGCCTTTACCCATCTTTTCATGATTTGGCGCCCAATCGCGCAAATCGTATTTAGGCTTGGTATCATTTCAGGAAATCAG
>JAFPCE010000163.1 GCA_017390245.1 Selenomonadaceae bacterium | reverse complement strand
TGTCCTCTTCAAAAGCATTAGCCGTCATAGCCACAATAGGAATAGGCTTTTTCCCATTCTCCTTTTCCCATTTGCGGATAACAGCCGTAGCCTTATAGCCATCCATATTTGGCATCTGAATATCCATGAACACAGCTGCAAAATATCCCTCACCATGTTCCTCAAAGGCCTTCTGCAGCATATCCACACACTCAATGCCATCCTTAGCCCATTTAGTCTCCAGCCCAAATTCATTAAAGACAGACATAGCTATTTCCGCATTCAGATCATTATCTTCAGCCAAAAGCACCCTATAACCAGAATAATCTGGCAAATCCTGTCCATGCTTTTCCTCAGCAGGAGCTTCAGCTATGCGGTGCGGAATATCTACAGTATAGGTAGTGCCTCTGCCCAGCTGGCTTTCCACCTTAATAGTGCCCCCCATCAGCTCCACCAGCTTTTTTACAATAGGCATTCCCAGGCCAGTGCCCTCCAGATGATTTCCCACAGAATTTCTCTCCCTGGCAAATTCATCAAAAATCCTTGGCAGAAAATCCTCAGACATACCAATGCCAGTATCTGCAAAAACACAATGCATCCATATATAATTTTGCCGTTTCTCATCAGGCAGCTGGGTAATAGCACAGGTAACAGTACCACCCTTAGGTGTGTATTTAAAGGAATTAGTCAGTATATTCAGGAAAATCTCCCGGATTTTGGTAATATCACAATAAATATACTGATGCTCAGCCTCAATACTATTATTAAAGGTTATTGCCTTATCATGAATCTGCTCCGCATAAATATCCCACAGTTCTTTAGTTAAATTATAAACATCGCACGGCGCAGACTCTATAAAGTTCTTGCCATTTTCAATCTGGGACATCTTTAAAACATTATTAATCAGAGACAATAGATAATTACCAGATGAGTTAATCTTATCCAGATATTCCTGGCGCTTGTCCTTATCATCAATATTCTGCTCTAAAAGCCTGGTAAATCCCAGAATAGCATTCATAGGAGTGCGGATATCATGAGACATGTTAAAAAGGAAGGCAGTCTTTGCCTTATTGGCAATGTCAGCCTTTTCACGTGCCAGCTGCAGCTCATTATTTTTCTCTGTAATGGTATTTAAAGCCTTCTTCAGATGATGCTTAACGTTACGTTCATTCTGGATAAAATCAGAAATATCCGCTATGCTGCCATGAACAAAGCTCTTGCCATCCCTCTCAATTAGTACAGCACTGCCACTGACCCATTTATAACCGCTTTTAGCACAAATACGGAACACAATAAATTTTTCCTTGGCAGTCCAGGTATAGAAGCTATTTTCTGGATTATCCTTAACTTCCTTCAGGGACTGGGACAAATCATTAGGATGCACCATATTTAACAGCTTATTATTAAACTTAGTCTTGATTTCTTCACGAGTCCAGCCTACTATTTTCAAAAACTGGTCACTGACATAGAGAAATTCATTGCCATCCTCAAAGGAAGCCTTCACCCGGTGATAGCCTCCAGGCATATTTTCAAAAGCATAGTTGGTTAAATCATGACGTGCCTCCAGCTCCTCATGCTGCTGCACATACTCTTCCATAGGGGTAATGACACTGATAATAGACAGTCTGCCATCCTCAGTCAGAACAGTCTTACCAAAGTCAATATTCCAGAACCAGCTGCCATCCTTCTTCAGCATACGGTAAACAGTACGGTATACTGCACCCTCTTCACTAGGCTTATCCAGCAGGGCTTCAGCCTGGGGCCTGTCCTCTGGATGCACCAGATTCATTACCAGACCATCAATGGCATTTTCCAGCTCTTCCTCACTATCATAGCCTAAAAGCTGCACCATGGCATCATTGACATAATTAATAGGACAGCCCTTTTCAAAGTAACCACCCAGAATAGCCACAGGATCACGTCTTTTGATAATATCTGCAATTGGCTCTAATATACTATCTGCCAGTTTCTTGTACATACAATCACCCCTAAAACCGGACACAAAACACTTCTAATCAGCAAGTATATTATACATTAATTATTTAATAGAACTTTTTCTAAATAAATAATAAATATTATTTCATAAGTTCATTTTATGTGTTTATTATACTATTATGCTGATTTAAAGTAAATAAAAAAGATAGCAGCTCTTTAACTGCTATCTCCTATGATGCAAAGTCAGATAATATTACTGGATGCCTTCCTCGTCACAAATTTCCTCATACTTAGCCTTAGCCAGCTCAAACTCTTCCTCAGTAGGATCGATGTACAAATCTTCGCCGTCCTCATCCTTTATAATCTTGCAGATGATAACATCATCCTCATCCTCTTCGCCGCTCTCTACATTAATGCCAATCATAGTAGCAAAATTGCCAGCCGCAGTCTCAATGAGCATCTCCTGAGCATAGTAAAGCTCTTCGCCGTTAGGTCCCTCAAAGGTAACAACGATAGTACCATCATCCTCAAACTCATCATCCATCAAATCTTTTTCATTTGCCATACATATCACCTCGTGTTTTATATAAATATTGCTACTGTGGCAGCTATGGCTAATACCGTAGCTACCGTGCCTCTGGACTTATCCTCCAGGAGATAATTGCTGTTAAGCTTTTCTCCCAGAATCAGCAAGCCCTTGCCTATAAGGAACCTGATTCCCATGCCTATGAGTATCATAAAGCCCATATAAAGCAAAAATGCTGTTAAATTAAATACAAAGGCAAGAATAGCAGCTATCACCGCTAACACCGCCAAAACTATCAGAATAGTCCCCACTGCCACACCGCCTATGAGCATAGCAGCAATGAGAAGTACTACAACAACTGCACCAATTAATTCCAGCATAATAACCAATCCTTTACTGAAAATATTTACCAGCTATTAAAACCTGCTCTGCCTGTCCAGCCAGCCCTGGAGTATATATACTGCAGCCATTTTATCAATGACCTTTTTCCGCTTCTTGCGGCTGACATCAGCCTCTAAAAGAGAACGGGTAGCAGCCACTGTAGACAGTCTCTCATCCCAGAACTCAATATCTGCCTCAGGATATGCCTCCTGCAATGCACCGCAGAATTCCTTCACAAACTCACAGCGTGGTCCTTCACTGCCATTCATATTGCGGGGATACCCTGATACAATCTTATTGGTGTCATATTCCTTCATGAGCTCAATAATGCGGGCAATATCAGCATCTAAAGTAGTACGCCTGATGGTCTCCACACCCTGGGCAGTCATTCCCAGCAGGTCACTAACAGCAACGCCAACAGTTCTGTCACCAATATCCAGGCTAATAGCCCGTTTTGCCATCATCATCAATGCTTCTCCAGATAGGAACGAATCAGCTCTTCTAAGATTTCATCCCGCTCTAAGGTGCGAATCTTCTTTCTGGCATCCTCGTAGCTGGTAACGTAGGTAGGATCACCGCTTAAAAGATAACCAACCAGCTGGTTAATAGGGTTGTAGCCCTTCTTCTCCATAGAACTGCAGGCATTGCGGATAATATTCTCAGCCTTATTCTCATCTGCCCCGAAACGGAACATCATTGTTTCCTGACTAACCATCAGAACCCCTCCTTCAATGCCCATCAAATGAGCATATAGCACATCACCTTAAAAAGGTGCATTACAAAACACATAATCTATTTCTTAATGCTTATGATAGCACATATTTATGAAAAAAACTAGAAAAGTTATTTTCAGCAAAAAACTAGCTACAGCATGTGCCATAGCTAGTCATTTAGCTTAATATTTATTTGACTGGTTCAAAAAATCCAGGCAGATATTATTTTAATTTTTCTGCCAGCATCTGATTAACCATCTGAGGGTTTGCCTTGCCCTTGGACTGCTTCATTACCTGGCCAACAAGAGAGCCGATGGCCTTCTTGTTACCGCCCTTGAAGTCATCTACAGCCTTCTGGTTTTCAGCAATAACCTTATCTACAATAGCCTCAATAGCCTTGGTATCAGTTATCTGAACTAAGCCCTTATCCTTGACAATCTTCTCTGGGCTGTCAGGACTCTGCCACATTTCCTCGAATACCTTCTTGGCAATCTTAGAGGAAATAGTACCCTTGCTGATAAGGCCAATCATTTCACCTAAGCGTTTAGCATCAACTGGAGAATTCTCAATAGCAATAGCCTCAGCATTCAGGTTCTTGGACAAATCACCCATAATCCAGTTAGCAGCCAGCTTGGCATCTGCACCAGTAGCCACTACTGCATCGAAATACTCTGCCATCTGGCGGGAGCTGGTGATAATGCCAGCATCGTAGCTGGAGAGACCATACTCAGACTCCAAACGTGCCTGGCGGGCATCTGGCAGCTCTGGGAGGCTCTCACGGAACTTCTCAATCTCCTCATCACTGGTAATGATAGGAACTAAATCTGGCTCAGGCATATAGCGGTAGTCATGGGCATTTTCTTTGCTGCGCATGGAAAGAGTAATGCCACGGTCTGGATCCCAGGTACGGGTCTCCTGGATAATATGGCCGCCATCCTCTAAAACCTCTTCCTGACGCTCAATCTCGTACTCCAGAGCTTCCTCAACAGCCTTAAAGGAGTTGATATTCTTCATCTCAGTACGGGTGCCCAGCTTATCGCTGCCCTGTGGACGCAGGGAAACATTAAGGTCAGCACGGAGATTGCCTTCCTCCATCTTGCAGTTAGACACATCAATGTACTGCAGAATGGACTTAACCTTTTCCATGTAGAGACGTGCTTCCTCTGGAGAAGAAATATCTGGCTCAGATACAATCTCAATCAAAGGCACGCCGGTACGGTTGTAGTCAACATTGGAGGTCTCAGAATCTTTAATGGTATTGCCGGAATGAACCAGCTTGCCAGCATCCTCCTCCATGTGAATACGGGTAATGCGGATGCGCTTCTTGCCCTTGGAGGTTTCAATATCTACATAACCATGCTCACAGATTGGCAAATCATACTGGGAAGTCTGCCAGTTTTTTGGCAAATCTGGATAGTAATAATTCTTTCTGTCAAACTTGGAATAATTGTTAATCTTGCAGTTCAGTGCCAGCCCAGCCTTAATGGCAAATTCCAAAACGCTTTTATTTAATACAGGCAATACACCTGGCAAACCAAGACATACTGGGCACACATGAGTGTTATGCTCTGCACCAAAGGTAGTAGCGCAGCCACAGAAAATCTTGGTTTT
>JAFPCE010000162.1 GCA_017390245.1 Selenomonadaceae bacterium | reverse complement strand
TTTCTGGACTGCATGAACTTTTCTGCTACACCATAGTTACCAACCAATGGGAAGGTTAAGGTAACAATCTGGCGGCAATAGGATGGGTCAGTCAGAATTTCCTGGTAACCAGTCATACCAGTATTAAATACAACTTCACCGGTAGCCTTGATATTATTTAACAGATCGCCTGTAAATACGCTGCCGTCTTCTAAAATAAGCTTGCCCTTCAAAATTACACCTCCACAATTATGCCAGAATTTCTCCGTCCTTCATTACCAGCTTGCCATCAACAAAGGTCATAACAGCCTTGCCCTTCAGCTTGCGGCCAATGAAAGGAGAATGGGATCCCTTAGTATAAAACTTCTTATCATCAACAACCCACTCTAAATCTGGGTCGATTACTGCAATATCTGCAGGCATGCCCACAGCCAGGCTGCCAGCCTTTAACTTAAATACTCTTGCAGGAGCAGCAGTCATGCGCTCAATCAGAGTTACCAGGTCCAGCTTGCCCTGATGTACTAAATCAGTAAGCATGATACCCAGTGCAGTCTCCAGGCCTGGGAAGCCGCTTGGCGCATACATGTACTCTCTGTCCTTCTCCTCCTGTGCATGTGGAGAATGGTCAGTTACTACCATATCGATAGTACCGTCCTTTAAGCCCTCCAGCACAGCATCCACATCACTCTGGCTTCTAAGAGGCGGATTAATCTTCGTAGAGCTGTCAGAAAGCACTACCAGCTCATCAGTCATAGTCATGTGCTGCGGAGTTGCCTCAGCAGTAACCTTGACACCGCGCTTTTTCGCCTGGCGCACTAAGTCTACAGCACGGCCGGAGCTGATATGAGCTACATGTACTCTGGCATCAGCATACTCAGCCAGCATGATATCTCTTGCTACAGCAATATCCTCAGCTACAGTAGGACGTCCCTTCATACCCAGCATAGCGCTGCGGTGGCTCTCGTTCATAACGCCCTCTTCTACCAGGGAAGGCTCTTCTTCGTGGTTAATGATAATCTTGTCAAAGGTACGGAGATAATCGTAGCAGTTTAACAGTACCTTGGCAGACTTAGTGAAATGGCCATCATCAGAAAATGCTACTGCACCAGCCTCAGTCATATCGCCAAGCTCTGCCATCTCCTCGCCCTTCTGGCCCTTGGTAACAGCACCGATAATCTCAATGTGTACCACAGCAGACTCTTCAGCACGCTTCTGCATAGCCTTTACCAGTGCTGCATCATCAATAACCGGGCGGGTATTTGGCATAGTTGCTACAGTGGTATAACCGCCAGCAGCTGCTGCCCTGGAACCAGAACCGAAATCTTCCTTTGCTTCCTGGCCTGGCTCACGTAAATGCACATGCATATCAATGAGACCTGGAGTTACGATTTTGCCAGCTGCATCAACAACCTCAGCCCCGTCAGCAGACAGGTTCTCGCCTACCTGAGCTATCTTGCCATCCTCTGCCAGCACATCCATTACAGCATCTATATTATTGGCAGGGTCTATTACTCTGCCTCCTTTAATCAATGTTTTCATGCTTCCTTACCTCCTGTCAGTGCGTGTGTCAAAATTGCCATACGAACAGCAACACCATTCTGTACCTGCTCCTGAATAGCAGAATTATCACCATAAGCAACAAATGGTGAAATCTCAAGGCCCTTGTTCATTGGACCTGGATGCAGAACCAGTACATCCTTCTTGGCCATTGCCAGGCGCTGGTCATTGAGACCAAAGATGCGGGCATATTCTCTAGGAGATGGGAACAGAC
>JAFPCE010000161.1 GCA_017390245.1 Selenomonadaceae bacterium | reverse complement strand
GTTCCCGGAGGCATATCAATGAACATGTAGTCCACATCCTCCCACACCATATCATGCCAGAACTGCTTTACAGCACCAGAAATCACCGGACCACGCCATACCACTGGCTCATCAGGCTTCTCCACTAAAAGGTTAATAGACACCATCTGGATGCCCTTCTCAGAAACTGCCGGCATAGCACCCTTTTCACTAACCTTAATGGCATCACTGACACCAAACATCTTAGGGATAGAAGGACCTGTAATATCCGCATCCATAATAGCAGTACGGAAGCCCTCACGGTTCATGGACACAGCCATCAGACCAGTTACCAGGGACTTGCCTACACCGCCCTTGCCACTGACTACGGCAATAACCTTCTTCACCTTGCTATGGGGATTTAAGGCATCCTTCATATTCTTTTCCTGTGACTCACAGCTGCCAGCACTGGCACAGTCACCACAGTTATGATTACACTCTTCGCTCATTTTTTCTCCTTAACACACCTGCACAAATATAACTGCCTGCTTAGTGGCAGCAGCCACCCTCGCCATGGTCATGATGGCCACAGCCGCCTTCGCTATGATGATGGCCACAGCCACCCTCACCATGATCATGATGATGATTGCAGTTAGAGCTGCCCTTCACCAAAGTACCAGCCAGGAAGGAAGCAACTACCTCATCAGTATTGCCGCTGGCACCAGCATAAAGCTCCACACCAGCAGCTGCCAGTGCATTCTGCGCACCCATGCCGATACCACCGCAGATAAGCACATCAACGCCGCTGCCCTGCAATACGCCAGCTAAAGCACCATGGCCCTGGCCATTGGTAGAAACCACCTCAGCGCTCTTTACTGCACCATTTTCAATATCATAAATCTTAAAGAATTCGCTCTTGCCAAAATGCTGGAAAACATTACCATTTTCATAAGTTACTGCTACTCTCATAAATCAATATCTCCTTTTAACCAAAAGTTTTTACCATCTAAATTAACATGATAACAACATAATAATGTTTTGTAAAGTTTAGTTTTTTACTCAAGATTATCCATTAGAAGCCTGTATTATCCTTTACTGCTACAGGTTAAAGCTGCCAAAGTCATTACATATAAAAAGAGGACTTCCCAGGAGAAATCCTCTTCAATGTAACTTATTCTTTAAGCCTGTTTTCTGCCTTCCTTAACGAAACCGCCTTCATGGCCATATTTAATAGCATTGGTCATGAGATTCATGAAAATCTGGCGTACATGCAGCGGTGAGCCGATGATTTCTTCAGGCTCATTTGCTGGCTGTGGTCCGTAAATCAGGCGGATATATCTAAACATGAATCATCTTGCTGAATTTATGCTACAGGATGAGGATATATCTGCTGTTTAACTACCAGTAGACTACCGGCTAGAAAAAGAATTTGCGAAAGAATATTGACACTATCAAAAAGTCAAATTTAAATCAATATTTTTTTCTGCAATTTTTATAACAAAACACAGAGGTAATAAATAGATTACACCCAAAGCAAAATCCCCCGCCATAGGACGAGGGACTAAAAGCATATTCGTATTGTCAGATGTTATAAGCCTGTCACATAATTAAATGCTTACATCAATAGAGGCGCAGACGCCTACACCCTGGACGCGGTTAATATTGCTGACAGACAGAGAATCAATAGGTATCAGCACCTTAGCCTTGGCACTGCCTAAGATAGTCTGCTCTATCAACAGCGCTGCCTTGCACTGATCCACCTTTTCCTTCGGCCCGCTGACCTGGGCTGCACCAGCTCTGCCGCCATCACCTACAGTGATGATAGGTACAACCTTGGTAGCATCTGTACTGCTGACACCATATTTAGCAGTAACAGCATTAATGGCATTGTTAATCGCCCCGGCAGAGGCATTAACTACCGCTGAGATGACACCGCCCTTTAACACGCTGCCTAAATCAAAAGCACTGGCCACACCGGTGAAGCCTGTCATCAAAGTACCGCAGACCAGAGCTGCAGCAATATATTTTCTGCCCTTCATAGCATATCACTCCTTTTGCTTTACGGAAAATCTCTCTTTATCAGTACCCGCCTTTAACAACTTATAATCTTCTCTTTAACAGCAAGCAGGCTGTCAACACAAAATTATCAAAAGCAGTACCTTCTTTTAGCTCATTTTATCACATATAAACTAATCGTTGTATTAAATTCAAATTAAATATAGCCCTCGTCATGAAATCTCACTAATCAACAGAAGCCAGGAATCTTTCACATATATAAGTATCTCTTGTACTTTATTCATCCAGCCGAAATCTGGTCATTTTCCAGCAAAAAGACTCCCAAATACATCTGCTGCCTCAAAGCTAATGCCCTTATTCCCATTTTTCCGGTAACAAAAAAGACTCCCAAATAATTGGGAGTCTCTTGTATGTAAGATAAATAATTATCTCTTGGAGAACTGGGAAGCCTTACGTGCCTTCTTCAAGCCGTACTTACGACGTTCCTTCTCACGAGGATCACGAGTAACGAAGCCAGCCTTCTTCAATGCTGGACGAAGCTCGCCATCTAATACCATCAGAGCACGGGTAATGCCATGACGGATAGCGCCTGCCTGACCGGAAGCGCCGCCACCCTTTACGGATGCGATAACATCATACTTGTCAACAGTCTCGGTGAGCTCCAGAGGCTGTCTAACAATCAATTCAAGAGTCTTCAAACCAAAGTACTCGTCCATAGCACGGCCGTTAATGGTAACCTTGCCTTCACCTGGAACCAGACGAACTCTAGCAACGGAAGACTTTCTGCGACCTGTGCCGTAGTAGCTAACTAATGCCATTATATATGTTCCTCCTTACCAGTATTAGCGAATGTTCAGCTTGAGCTCCTCTGGCTGCTGTGCAGCATGTGGATGCTCAGGACCTGCATAAACGTTTAATTTTCTATACATCTGCTCGCCAAGGCGGTTCTTTGGTAACATACCGCGAACAGCATGCTCAATAACGCGCTCTGGGAACTTCTCCATCATCTGACCAGCTGGAGTAAAGGTGGTACCACCATTGTAACCGGAATGACGGAAATAAGTCTTATTAATTAATTTCTTACCAGTGAATACAGCCTTCTCTGCATTGATAACGATAACGAAATCACCAGTATCAACATGCGGAGTAAAGGTTGGTTTATGTTTACCGCGAAGAACTTTTGCTACTTCAGCGGCCAATCTACCTACAGTCTGACCTTCAGCGTCTACAACAAACCACTTACGCTCTACATTCTGAGCATTAGCCATAAACGTTGTCTTCATGCGATGTATCCCTCCCTGTAAAATTTACAAATTATTATTCTTTGTGAGCAGTGTC
>JAFPCE010000160.1 GCA_017390245.1 Selenomonadaceae bacterium | reverse complement strand
GCTGTCCATGCCCCATTTCAAACCTTTGGCAGTCAAGACCTGTACCCAGATACGTATGATAAAGCTGCCAGGCTCTGCTTTGGGCTGGCAAAAAACCAGCCCTTCAGAGATGGCAATAAACGTACTGCAGTACATGCCATGCTTGTATATTTACGATTAAATAATATATTACTGAAATATGATAGCATAGAACTAGAGAACACTATTATTGCCGTAGCTGATGGAAGCCTTGACAGCGATAATCTTGCCAGATGGCTAAAAGAACATACAAAAATATAAAAACTGTGTTACGCCATATATCGCTGAATTTCCCATTATATGGATGTGGTCACAATTAGCAGACAAAAATAAGGCCAGCACCTTGTATTTACTACAGTGCTGGCTCTTTTTGTCCATTAAAATATTATGAGAATAAAATTATGATAGATAAGTACCAGCTTACCGGCCGAATATCTTCTTTGCCAGCTCCAGGCCTGTTTTGGTTGTGGCCAGGCCGCCTTCAGCTGTTTCCTTCACAGCTCTTGGCAATGACTTGCCGATGCGGTTCATGGCGTCAATGACATCATCTACCGGAATCACTGACTTCACCCCGGCCAGGGCCATATCAGCTGCCACCATGGAATGCACTGCCACAAAGCCATTACGCTTCACGCAAGGCACCTCTACCAGGCCAGCCACAGGATCACAGGCCAGTCCCAACAGGTTCTTGATAGCAAGAGCCACAGCAGTCCCTACCATCTCAGGGGTACCGCCAGCCATCTGTACCAGCGCACCAGCCGCCATGCCAGCTGCAGAACCGCACTCAGCCTGACAGCCGCCATAAGCACCAGCTATAGAAGCATTATGCTCAATCACCACGCCAATAGCACTAGCAGTAAAGAGAGCATTGACGATTTCCTCTTCAGTATTGCCATTTTTCTCAGCTGCTGCCTTTACCGCTGCAGGCACGATACCACAGGAACCCGCGGTAGGACAGGCTACGATACGTCCCATAACAGCATTGACCTCACTGACCCCTACAGCACTGGCTGCCGCAGCCAGCACTGCTTCGCCGGTATAGCCCTTGCCCTTGTAGGCCTCCAGCTTCACCGCATCACCGCCGGTAAGGCCGCTTAATGACTTCTGCTGGTTAGTGATACCCTTTTCAATAGACTCCTGCATTACCTCCCAGTTTCTGGCCATAACCTCATATTGCTGCTGGGGACTGGTCTGGCTGTTTTCCTCCTCCCACTTCACAACAATATCACTGATAGTAGTATTATTATCCTCTGCCAGCTTGATTAAATCAGCTATAGAGTTAAAGCTTATCATATTATTTACCTCCCTCAGATAGCCGGTATAGCAAAGGCTGTAATAACTCCGCTAGCCACACGGCAGGCCTTCAGCACATCATCAGTTAAATCCTCATCTGTCTCCAGAATCATCATAGCCTCCTGGCCACGCTTCTGCCGGAACACTCTCATATAAGCAACGTTAATCTCATAGAGAGCCAAAACGCCAGTTATCTTGTTAATAAGACCAGGCTTATCCTTCTGCACCACAACCAATGCTGGATACTGGCCAGTAAGATGCACCTCAAAGGCATCAATGCGGTTAATGACAATATTGCCACCGCCAATGGAAGACCCCTCAATGGTAGTACACTTGCCGCTTTCACCAGTCAGCTTCAAAATGGCAGTATTAGGATGAGCATCCATCAGATCCACAGTATCAAAGCTAAACTCCAGCTTCCGCTCCTTAGCAATATCAATAGCATTGCGAATCCTGTCATCCTCAGGCTCAAAACCCATGATACCAGCCAAAAGTGCCTTGTCAGTACCATGGCCTCTGTAGGTCTTGGCAAAAGAACCATGGAGCAGAATCTCCGCCTTCACCACTGGCTCACCCAGAATCTTCAGCGCCATCAGCCCTAAGCGGGCAGCACCAGCTGTATGAGAACTAGAAGGACCAATCATCACCGGCCCCACAATATCAAACAACCCTTTCATAGAAACCTCCTCAAAAATATCTCCCAAACGAAAAAACACATACTCTCCTAGATATAATATTCTCCCCTCACCTGCAAAAGTCCTTGTATGATATAAAAAAGAGCTGCGTGCCCTCAGACACACAGCCCTTCATCATACATATTCAAAAAGCTTATTTCAGCAGCCCATGCTTCTCCAGGCAGGATTTTAAAAGTGCTTCATGCTCAGGCTCCATCTCGCACAGTGGCAGGCGCAATGGCCCAGCCTCATAGCCCAGCATACGCATAGCCACCTTCACAGGAATCGGATTAACCTCGCAGAAAAGCGCACTAACAAGGTCAATGAGCTCAATCTGCAGCTTAGCTGCCTCCTGCACCTTGCCATCAAAATACAGCTGGCAGATATTATGAGCCTGCTCAGGGGCAACATTAGACAGCACGGAAATCACACCAGCGCCACCCAGAGACAAAATAGGCACAATCTGGTCATCATTGCCAGAGTATACAGCCAGCTCATCACCGCAGGCATGGCGAATCTTTGCCACAGCGCTCAGGTCACCACTAGCCTCCTTCACAGCCACAATACGAGGATGCTTAGCCAGCTCCACAAAGGTAGGAATCTGGATATTCACACCAGTACGGGAAGGAACATTATAAAGAATAACAGGAATATTAACTGCGTCAGCCACAGTAGTAAAATGCTTAATCAGTCCCTTCTGGGTACACTTGTTATAGTAAGGAGTTACCACCAAGAGAGCATCAGCCCCCACCTTCTCAGCATACTGGGAAAGCTGCACTGCAT
>JAFPCE010000018.1 GCA_017390245.1 Selenomonadaceae bacterium | reverse complement strand
CTATTTTCACCATAAAACTATCATTGCTGCAATATTTAAAGACATTCATCGGCATTTTCTATTGGCGAAACCTAAATCACATATTTTACAAAAAATCAAGAATTGTTATCTACTGAAAAAAATAGTATTCTATAGGAACGAGCTTTTGTAAAAACAGCTAATTAAGAATATTTATATAAGGAGCACAAAAATGACCTTAAAGCATGTTATTAAGCGCAATGGCAAGCTAGTGGATTACGACCGCAGCAAAATCTACAATGCCATTGCCGGCGCCAGCAAGGCTGTCAACGACTCCCTGTCTGCTGCCAATATTGAAAAGATTACCAGCCTGGTTGAAGAAACTGTAGCCAGCCAGGAAAATGTCAACGTAGAGCAGATTCAGGATATTGTAGAGAAAAAGCTCATGGAGCAGGGCTTCTTTGAGGTAGCAAAGCGCTACATTATGTACCGCCAGCACCACACTGACCGCCGCATGGCCCAGAAGCATCTCATGCAGAGCTACCGTGATATTTTCTTTGCTGATGCCATTGATTCTGATTTGAAGCGTGATAATGCCAACATCAACACTGATGCCTCCATGGGTATCATGCTGAAGCTGGGAGCTGAGGGTGCCAAGCACTTCGTAGACAACTACATGCTGTCCGACGAATTTGCTGAGGCTGACAAGGAAAACTACATTCATATTCATGATAAGGATTTCTCCCTGATTACCATGAACTGCTGCCAGATTGACCTGTTAAAGCTGTTCCATGGGGGATTTTCCACTGGCCACGGCTTTTTGCGTGAGCCAAACTCCATCCGTGCTTACGCCTCCCTGGCCTGCATTGCCATCCAGTCCAACCAGAATGACATGTTTGGCGGCCAGTCCATTAACGCCTTTGATTATGCCATGGCTGAAGGCGTCCGGAAAACCTTCCGGAAGGCTCTGGCTGATGAAGCCTATAAGGCCTGTGTATACCACTTTGGCCCTCAGGCAATGCCAGAGGCCAAGGGCTTTACCAAGAGCTTCATGGCTCATGCTGCTTTAGATGCCTGCAGCTATCTGGAGGATACCTCCTCTGTAGCTCCTGCTATCAAGGAAGCTATTGCCAGTGCTCTGAAGGATACACTGCCAGACAATCTGGCAGCTGCCTGGGAGGATATGGATAAGACTGCAGCTAACATTTACGTTTTAGCCTGCGCTGATACCCAGGAAGAAACCCATCAGGCCATGGAGGCGCTGATTCACAACTTTAACACCCTCCACAGCCGTGCTGGTGCACAGGTACCATTCAGCTCCATTAACTACGGCATGGACACCTCTCCTGAGGGCCGTCTGGTTATGTGGGAGGTATTAAACGCCATTAATGCCGGTCTTGGCAATGGTGAAACCGCTATTTTCCCTATTTCCGTATTCCAGTTAAAGAGCGGCATCAACTACAATCCTGGTGATGTTAACTACGATATTTTCCAGTATGCCTGCAAGGTCAGCGCCAAGAGGCTGTTCCCTAACTTCGTGAACGTAGATGCACCTTATAACCTGCAGTACTACAAGCCAGGCAACTACAACTCCTGCATTGCCACCATGGGCTGCCGTACCAGAGTTATCGGCAATGTGAACGGTCCATGCGAAACTGGCAGCAGAGGCAATTTCTCCTTTACTACCATTAACCTGCCAAAGCTGGCTTTAGAGGCTCACGGTGATATGACCACCTTCTGGAACCTCTTTGATAAGTATATAAAAATCAGTCATGATTACCTTTTATTCCGCTTCCAGACCATTAAGGAAAAGCATGTTTACAACTACCCATTCCTTATGGGACAGGGTGTGTGGATGGACAGCGACAAGCTAAAGCCAACAGATACCATCGAAGGGGTTATGCGCCACGCATCCTTCTCCATTGGCTTCTGCGGCCTGGCTGAGTGTCTAGTAGCCTTAACTGGCAAGCACCATGGTGAAAGCGAAGAAGCCCAGAAGCTGGGTCTGGAAATTGTCAAGCACCTCCGTGCCAAGACCGATGCCTACACTGAGGCTGAATCCATGAACTGGAGTACCTTCGGCACACCTGCTGAGTCCACTGCTGGCCAGTTCCAGCGTGCTAACCGCAAGAAATTCGGTGTCATTCCTGGCGTTACTGACAGGGACTATATGACCAACAGCTCCCATGTGCCTGTATACTATCCAATCCGTGCTCTGGACAAAATCCGCATTGAAGCACCATACCACGAGCTGGAAAATGCCGGCCACATCGCCTATGTGGAAATGGATGGCGACCCATCCAAGAATATGAAGGCCTTTGAAGCACTGGTACGGGCTATGCACGATGCCAACATGGGCTACTTCTCCATTAACCATCCAGTAGACCGTGATCCAGTCTGCGGCTACACTGGCATCATCGAAAATGAATGTCCGCACTGCCACCGCAAGGAGCAGGTAACCGGCCACAGAACCATAAAGCGCATGAAATAAAACATGTACTACAAAAAAGGCGTAAGCCGCTCAACCGAGCAGCTTACGCCTTTTATTTTAATAGTACATGCTTTTTAAGACTGCCAGCCCTGATGCAGTCTTAAAAATCCGCTCCTGCACCTTCTCCACCGCTGACAGCGGTTCCCCATCCTCATAGAGATTCACCAGGAAATCCGCCTCCACCAGTATCTGATAATCCAGTCCCTGGATATCATTATAGGTATGGTGATGAGCTATGAGGTACTTGATGCGCTCTGCCTGCTGGGCAGAAAACCCGCCTACACTGTCCAGTATCTCCTGAGCCACTGCCGGCCCTTCCTCTTCCTGGTGCTTGCCAGTGCATTTGCCGCCGTGCTTGGCTTCGCCTGCATGGATGCCAATATCGTGCAGCATAGCTGCAGCCTCCAGTGTCCACAGCTCATCTGCTGGCATATTTTCCATAAGGCCAATAGTCAGGCACAAATCATGTACCTTAATAAGATGCTGGATTCTTTTCACATCACCGTGATCGTATTTAATAACAGCTGCCATGAGCTGTGCTAATTTCTGATCCATATTTATTACCTCTTTTTACTGCTTTTCTTTCACAAACACCTCTGGATGCTTCACCATCCAGGCAGTGATATCCTGCAGGCTGGTACGCTCCTCCAGATACTCAGCTGTTTCTGCAGCCATCGGTATATCCTTATCTGATGCCGCCAGCTGCTGGCTGGTCATATCCTTATAGAAGCCCAATGTTTCATGATTCATCCAGCTATATGGCGTAACCACATGGTCTGCCGACTCAAAGAGACTTGGCTTTAAGCTGTAATAGGTAAAGCCCTGTGGGGCTATGAGCTCCATAATGGTAGGCAGAATGCTTAAATGCTCACCTAATCTTTTATCTGCATCCCCGCTAAACCACTGCTGCTTCAGCTCTGGATGATGCATGGAAAATGAAGTTAAGAGATGCTCCCGCAGGGTTTTATCCCGCCTTGGCAAAATCCCCTTATCCACCGGTATCTGGGCAGACGCATGGTCGCTGCTAAGTATAAACAAGCTGTCTGGATATTTATCCCGCATGGTTTTTACAAAATCTGCCACAGCCTTATCAGCGTAGAGGATGCCGGCAAAGCGGCGCATATCGCCGTCCCCCTGCTTCAAACTCCCCACTAGCTCTGGCACGGCTTCCTGCTCAGTGATGCCCATTTCTTCATAAGGCAGATTATATGGACCGTGATTAGATGTAGTATAAACAAAATGGAATTCATACTCCCCCTTGTCCTCAGCTATGATTTTCTTCGCCGTTTCTCCCAGGAAAATATGATCATAAACTCCCAGCCAGGTCTGTGGCGCATCCTCTGGACAGTACTCCGGCCCTCCCAGGCTCTGGTCAAAGCCAATAGCCGGCGTAAAGTGCATCAAACTGCCCCAGTTCAGGCTGCCGCCATACCAGAAGTGGGTTTTATACCCCAGGCGCTGCAGCTGGGCCCCTAAAGCAGTGGGCAACTTAGCTAAATCTGCCTGCCACATATCCTTATTTTCATTTAACTCAATATCGCAGTCATAAAACCCCAGCAAAAGACCGCTTAAGGCCGTCTGGGATATTAAGCCTGCCGGCTGGAAATTATTAAAAACAACAGCATCCTTTTCAGCCCGCAAAGCCTTGGTATACTTCGTGATATGCAGCATGCTGTAAATGTCATCATAAATAGCCTGGCAGTGGCTTTCCTCCAGTACAAAGAAAATATGCCGGGGCTTGGTGATTTTAGCCCCCTTAGCCTCATGCTTAAAGTACTCTAAAGGATTCTCCTCTGGCTCTCCCTTAAATGCAGGTGCCAGCCGCTTAATGCCCTCAGCTGCCTTTTCATTGCTTTTATCCATAAATTCTGGCACAGGATGCTTGAAAATAATCTTTAAATTCACAAAATCATCCATGGTAGCCTTGCCTAAAAAAGCATCGTTCTTCACATTAGGCGGCACTTCGTCCCACTCTGGCTTTAAACGGTGGCGGAAGGTCCCGCCAAAATTAAACCAGTAATAAATAGCTATAGACGCCAGGAACATCAAGGTATTAGCACCATACTGGGTAATGGCATTATCTGCCTGCAGCCATGGCACAAGAGACGTATCCATAATAGCCTGTCCAGCAAGTACTGCCAGAGCCGTTACTGGCAACAGGCTCAAAAGCAGCAATGCGCCGTGGTTCTGATTAAAGAATATATCCAGGAGATTGCGCTTATCTGCATTTTTCCCCAGCCACATATTCCGGTTATAAACATCGTGGAAATGATACCAGTAAATCCTCCTGCCAATAAAAGCAGCATATATAGCCACCGCATAAATAGTAAACAGAACCAGCCGCACCGTGCTGCCATATACATAAAAAGCAGGAAAAACTGCCCCTGGCAATGTAGCCAGCACCAGGCTCAGCAGATAGTAACGGCTATGGATATCCATGCCCCACCAGAAGCCATAAGCAAAGCAGTCCCGCAGCTGCCCCTTATCCCACTGGCCCAGCTTCTTGGGACCATCCAGATAAATAAACAGCAAACGGAAAATAGCACATAAAACAGGTGGCACCATGGCTAATTTAATATCCTGCTGCCACCCCAGAAAAAAGTTTTCAAACATCATTTATCACCGTTAATTACTGACGCAAATCCTGCACAGAAGCCGCTACAGCCTCATCTATTTCATCCATTAAAGCAAAGCGCCTGCGGTACACAGCACGCTTTCTGGTAGGAACCTCCTCCATGGACTTGCGGTATTCCTCCATAGGCAGGGAGAAAAAGCGCTTATCCTCACAAGGAGTGCCTCCAGCCTCCCCCCAGAAATCACTAAAGCTGGTCTTCAGCTTCCTGTCCACTCTGACATGATTGTTAGCATAATAGCCATAGTTAGTCACGGCATAAATATGCTTTAAATCCAGTGCCTTGGCCACCTCCTGGGCAGCATGCAGTATCAGGTTCTTGGTACGGTAGGCATGACACCGCTTGGTAATGCGCTTAATCACATCCTTGGAATCCTCCATATTAGGCCCCTGCATAGCACCAATCCACATGGACATTTCCCCATTGGCATCCGGTCTTATCCAGAAAATAATCTGATACAGCTCGTGGCGTTTGCCATCGCCATTATCCAGCAGCAGGCTCACAGCCAGCAGGCCTTCCTTTCTCTGTCCTGGATAAAACCCCAGCACCAGCTTCAGGTCTTCCCTGACACTTTCAGCAGCCTTATCACCAGTCTTGCCGCCACCAGTATTCTGTACTTTAGCATCTGCCTTAGCAGTACCAGCCTCTGCTTTCTGCTGCCACAGCACCATATCCTTTTCCCGGTAAATATCCAAAAGCACCTCAGGCTTCAAGATTTTCGCCAGATAGCTGATATGCTGCTCCACCAGCTCCGCTCTCTCCTTAAAATTGGATTTATTGTAGAAAAAAGCTCTGCCTGGCTGCTCATACACAAAAGGATAAATCTCTGCCAGCTGAGCTAAAAGAGGAGTCTGCTGGAAAAATTCCCTAAGCCTTGCCATACGGCCGCAGTTAAAGACACAGCGCCCTAAAAATACCACGTAACGCCGAGCCTCACGGGACTTTCTCACATCATAGATTTTTTTGCCAATATCAATAAACTCTAACATTTTTCACTCCAGCTTAACCAAAACATTTTCCCCAGAAATTCGCCAGCTTAATGCGCTGCAGCTGACGGCTCAGGGAACGGCGCTTCTTCCGTGGATCCATCTGAGGCATTTCCACATCCTTAAAGGCAGTTTGCTCCAGATAATCGTAATACCTGGCATTAAAGGCCTTTTCCCGCTTGTATTCCCATGGCTTATAGCCACCAGCATAATGCAGCACAGCCATATTTTTCCTGGCCTCAATGGACCTTTCCCGCATGGTTTTGTTCCGCAGAATCTTCGTAAACAGCTGCCATACAGGAGGAATCACATTCCAGCGGATAGGCAAATCCACCCATTTATTGTGGAAAACGAAATTCAGCGCATCCTGGTCATGATGGCGGAAATTATGGCTGGCTGCCACATCCTCCACCTGCTGGCCATAATCATATTCACGCCACAGGATTAAATCCAGCACCAGCATACCGGAATTAAAGTACAAATCCCCATCCCGCATATCCAGATGAGCCTTCTTTTCCTTCCAGTCCTTGTGAGAAGCCATAATGCCGAAATCAGGCACAGCCGCCAGGGGCTTGCCATCCAGATTCACATCCCACAGCTGCTGTATATCATCCAGCACCAGCAAATCACAGTCCATATACACAGCCTTGTGCACTGTCTCTGGCAAAAGCTTGGCCATTTCCAGCCGGAAATAAGCCGCCCGGCTCAGCTGGGCACTAACGTAAAAGTCATTGAAACGCTCAGCATCTACAGCTACAAAATGAATCACACTGCCAAACTGCTCTACAGTCTGCACCATCTTGCGTTTTACCTCATCAGCTACATTGTCATCCAGCAGGTAAAAAGCCACCCTTTCCGGTGCCTTGGTATTTGCCAGAATAGATGTCATGGCCACAGCCGCATGCTGGGCATAATTGCTGTCGCTGGCAAAAACCACGTTTATAAAAATTCTTTTCATCCATAGCCGCTGCAGCTACATCCTGCATCTTGCTCATTTCTCTGCCTCTTCTCCAGCCAGTCTGTACAAATTAATTACCTTCAAATACTTTACTAAGGTATAGGTTCCCGCCATAATAGCCATCACCAGCCCCATAAAGCCATCTAAAAAGCCCTTTCGCAGGATAAAATCCCTGATAAGTGCAAAAAAGGCATGGCTGACAGCACCACCGCAGGAGACTTTCCCGCCCCTGTCAAACATTTCCCTAGCAGCCAGGCTGGTATAGTGGTTAAACTTGCCAAAGTACTGCTGCCAGGTAGTATAGGTATAGTGATCCAGGCCGTTATCAATATTTTCCCAAGGCAGATCCGTAACTACTGACTCATGGACAACCCCCTGCCACTTGATTTTTTCCCTTGGGTAAAGTCTAGCTGAATAATCTGAGCGGTTACCGCCATGATGCATTCTCTTGCCAAAGACGATATTCTTCCGCTCCAGCCTGTAGCCCTTCTGCTCATTGCTTGCTACTGCCTGCTGTATCACAGGCACAGCACCGAGGATAACCCTTTCATCAGCATCCAGGTACATTATCCACTCTGCCTCAGTCTGCTGCAAAGCAAAATTTCTCTGGCCGGCAAAGCCAGCTTCATCCATCTCATGGACCACAAACCTGGCACCTAGACTCTCAGCTTTTTCCTGGGTTTTGTCAATACTGCCAGAATCGATTACCACTACTTCATCTGCAAAGGAGACGCTTTTGATACACTCCTCAATATTCTTTTCCTCGTTCTTCGTGAGAATTAGTACCGCCAGCTTTGGCATAGATCCACTCCCCCAACATAATTATTTATATCTAGCAAAAGCAAGCCGCCTGTCTGCAGCTTGCTTTTAAAATGCGCTATTTATCCTGATGCTCCATGGCTGCTATAGCCTGTTTTACTGTCTCTAACAGACTGCCCCCATGATAATAAAAGCCTCTGACACCAGCATTTTCACCGCTGTCAATATCACGCTTTTTGTCTCCCACAATGAAAGACCTGCTAATATCCACATTAAAGTCCCTGCACCCAGCCAGCACCATGCCAGGCTTAGGCTTGCGGCAATCACATACCTGGCGGTATTTTGCCACCTTGGCCTCAGGATGATGTGGACAGTAATAGAACTTATCTATATATGTGCCCTTAGCCTGTAAAGCCTGCTGCATCCACTCATGGAGCTTCCGGATATCCTCTTCCTGATAATAGCCTCTGGCCACACCGCTCTGGTTAGTAACCACAATCACCAGATAGCCCTGGGCATGACAATACTGGATAGCCTCCACTGCCTCAGGCAGCCAGCGGAAATCCTCAATGCGGTAAAGGTAATCCACCTCTTCATTGAGAGTGCCATCCCTGTCAAAAAACACAGCCTTATGCTTTTCCTTGATATCTGCAGCCTTATTTTCCATATTTGAAATATCCGCCAGCATCTAAGAAATCACAATATTCCTTAACAGCCTCTTTCATATCATAGAAGCCCTGGTCGTAGCCAGCTGCCAGAAGCTGGGTCTTATCAGCCTCAGTAAAGCACTGGTACTTGCCCTTTAACACCTCAGGGAAATCCCTGTATTCAATATGACCAGTGCCAAGAGCTGCAATAACAGCCTCAGCCACCTCATTATAGCTGTGGGCGTGGCCAGTACCGCAGTTATATATACCGCTTGGACCGCCATGCTGCCAGAACCACAGATTAACCTTTACAACATCCTTAACATAGATGAAATCACGGCGATGCTCGCCATCACCATAGCCATCATAGCCCTTAAAGAGCCTGCACACCCCCTGCTCCTTCACCTGATGATACAGCTGATAGAAAATAGAAGCCATATTGCCCTTGTGATGCTCCTGAGGACCATATACATTAAAGTACTTCAGGCCCACAATCTGGCTCTGGGCATAAGGCAGCTGCTGGCGCACATAACGGTCAAATAACAGCTTGGAAAAAGCATAAGGATTCAGGGCATCCTCACACTCATCTCCCTCTCTGAAGCCATTGTCACCAGAACCGTAGGTAGAAGCAGAAGAAGCATAAAGGAATGGAATGCGGTGATCCATACAGAAATGCAAAACTGCCTTGGAATACTCGTAGTTAGCCTCCATCATGTAGTTAACATCATACTCCATGGTATCAGAGCAGGCACCCTCGTGGAAAACTACCTCAATATCATTGCCATCAAAGGCATTGTCCTGAATAGCAGCCAGGAAATCATCCTTGTACATGTAGTCAGTAAACTCCAGGCCCCGCAGGTTGCGGTAGGAAATATTTTCCTTCTTCCGGTTATTTAAATCATCCACGATTAAAATATCAGTATAACCCTGCTGATTCAAGGTCTTTACAATATTGCTGCCAATAAAGCCAGCACCGCCAGTTACAATAATCATTGCATATCCCCCTCTGATATCTAACTTAGAGTTAACTCATAGCTAACTTACTTTGCCAAATTTATTTTTCTTCGCTCTTGCCCTGCAGAACCTGCTGCAGCTCTGTGTTGCTGACAGCATAAGTGCCCAGCTTGCCTATAACCACGCTGGCTGCCAGGTTGGACAGATAAGCTGCCTCCATAGGACGCAGGCCGCCGGCAATGCACAAAGCAAATACTGCAATAACAGTATCACCAGCACCAGAAACATCAAAAACCTCCTGGGCCTTGGTTGGAATGTGGTAAACCTGGTCAGGCTGCACCAGAGACATACCTGCCTCAGAACGGGTAGCCAGGATATTCTTTATCTGGTACTTCCGCATAATATAGGTTGCTGCCTGCACAATGGCCTCATCCCTGTTTTTAATAGGCTTTTCCAGAATCTCATTTATTTCTTTAACATTTGGTGTAATGTAATCTGCGTTAGTATATTTGCTCCAGTCCCTGCCCTTTGGATCAACAAAGACAGGCACCTCACTATTGGTGCAGGCCTCAATAATACGGCTGCACACATCCTCAGTGCAGGCACCCTTGCCGTAGTCAGACAGAATCACCGCATCCAGCCCTGCTGCCAGGGACTGCTCCACGAAATCCACCAGGCGGTTAGCATACAAAGACGCTACCGGTGCAGTATCCTCAAAATCCAGCCGCAGCATCTGCTGATGGCCGCCAATAACTCTCAGCTTGGTAGTAGTTGGCTCCTGGCGGTAAATAATCCCCTTGTAATCAATGCCACGGGAAATAAATTTATCTAAGAGTGTCTGGCAGTGGAAATCATCACCCACAAAGCCGGCAATAGATGTCTGGCAGCCTAAAAGCGCCAGATTGTGCGCTACGTTAGCAGCACCGCCCATGGTATCAGTAATCTTGGTAATATGGGTAATTGGCACTGGTGCCTCAGGTGAAATACGGGTTACCTCACCATAGTAATACCGGTCCAGCATTACATCTCCTACTACCAGAATTCTGGTTTTGCTAATGTCATTTAAAACGAACTGCATCAGCTTTTCCTTATTTACGGTCATGACTTTTTCCTTTCTTTCCTGACTTCCTAACACAAAAGCAAGTGAAAGCTTTATTCTGCGTATAATCCTTCATTATACATTAACTATATATCCAATGTGCATCCACTGCACATTCATCGCACCTCGATAAATCAAGCCTGCTGGCTCTCTGCCAGGTCAACCACCCGGCACTCATACTGGCCGTACTCTCTAGGCATATTGCCAGCCATATCCTCATATTTACCCAGCAGCTCCCAGACATACTTCATAACAACGACCACAGGGATATTCTTCATGCAGGCCATATTCCGTTCACCCTCTAAAGGGCACTGGTGAATACCGCATGGATGGCAAGGCTCAGGCGTCTTTACCAGCACATCCCTGGCATCATAAGGATAAAAGCCCGGCACTGGGGATGCACCAAACATGGTAACAACAGGCACATTCTGGGATACACCTACATGCATAGGACCAGAATCAGTAGTTAAAAACAGGGCGCATTTCTTCAGCATAGCCCCCAGCTCTCCCAAGGTCAGCTTGCCTGTAAATACCTTAATGGCGTCACTGTCCTTATGCTGCATCTTGCTAATGCACTTTGCCACCATCTCAGTATCCATAGGACCCCCAAAAAAGGCTACGCCGTAGCCCTTGGCCAGAAGCTGGTCAGCACACTGGGCAAAATAAGCATCAATCCAGCGCTTGGTTTCCCAGCTGGCACCAATATTAAAGGCCACCACCTTTTTATCTGCCGCAAAGTTCTCCTGCCAGATTTTATCAGCACTGATTACGGACTCAGGCGGCAGTGCCATTTCCAGACCACCGTCATCGATTTTCTCAATGCCAAGCCCCTGGGTCAGCACATCAAAATGGGAATGAATCTGGTGCTTTACTGCCTTCAGGTTTGGCATTACCTGGTCAAACAACAGGGAAAAGCCTGGTTTGCTGTAGCCGATAATATGCTTTGCACCGCTAAAAGCAGCCAGAGCAGAAGCACGCTCATTTCTATGCAGATTAATCACCAGGTCAAACTTGTACTTCCTTAAGCCCCAGATATATTTGATAAAGTTAGGCAGGCTGTTATCCTTGCCCTTCTTATCTATCAGGAGACATTCATCTATATGAGGATTTAACCGCACCAAATCAGCCAGCTTCTTATCTGCCAGCAGGGAAATCCTGGCCTGGGGATAATTGGCCCGCAGGGTTCTCAGCACTGGTGTTACCAGCATCAGATCACCAATGTGCATTAAATTTATCACTAAAATATTCTTATAATCAGTCATTATTTATTACTCACACTCTCCAGAGTTTCTAAGATGGTTTTAGCCTGCAGCCGGCTCATGCAGTCGTTGTTTTTCAGGCATTCCCCCTTGCCCCAGCAGGGAGAACAGTCCTCGTGGAAATACAGTGACTGGCTGTTAGCATTGCAGGTGCCCCAGATAGCAGGATCTGTAGGCCCAAATAAAGCCACTGTCGGGCAGTTCACAGCCTGGGCAATATGCATAGGCCCTGTATCCACGCTGACCATAGCCTTAGCATTAGCTAAAAATACTGCCAGCTGCTGCAGATTCAGTGTACCTGCCAGGATTCTCTCCCCTGGCAGTCTTGCTGTTTCCGCTAAAATCTCCAGTCCCTCTGCCTCTTTCTTGCCGCCAATGAGATACACCGGCAGCTTCTTCTCTAGCTGGGCAATCACCGGCGCTGCAATAGTCAGCGGAAAATCCTTCCGCTCATAGCTGCCAAAAGGACATACCACATAGTAGCCCTGCTTCTGCCAGCCATACTTCTCTGCCAGCTTATCATAGCTATCCCTGGCCTCCTGCGGTGCTTCCAGCTTCAGGCTGTAATCCTCTGCCGTTATGCCAAAGGGCTTTAAAACCTCCAGATGGTTTCTGGTTTCGTGCTTGATGCCATCCCGGATATGGCTGGCCTGCCAGGTGAGAAACAGTCCTGCCCACTGGGCATCATAGCCCAGGCGGTAAGGAATCCCCGCCAGCCAGGCAATCACTGCCCCCCGCAGGGCAAAATTCATGCAGATAGCCAGGTCAAAGCTGTATTGTTTCAGCTCTCTGGCCATAGCCAGCATACCTGTAATCCCCTTGTGGCGGCCTCTTTTATCGCACACCAGCACCTGGTCCACATAAGGATTCATTTCTGCCACCGGCTTTGTCAATGGCACAGTCAGCATGGTTATCTCTGCCTGTGGCCATCTGCTGCGGATAGCTCTTGTTACAGGCGTAGCCAGCACCACATCACCAATAAAAGCCAAATCTATAATCAATATTTTTTTAATATCCAAGCTATTTATATCTGGCAAAAAACACACCTCGATAAATCTTTATAAATACTGCTGCAGCTTTTCCTCAACCTGCTCCGGCTTAATCCGCTCCAGGCAGTCAAACCCATGAGGACAGGCACGCTTCCAGCAGTACTTGCAGGGACGGTTCACCTCGATGGCATTCTCCAGCTGGCCGTAAGGGCCATTGCGGTTAGCATCAGTAGGTCCCATCACCATAATAGTAGGCGTCCCCATACCGGCAGACAGATGCACTGGACCAGTATCGCCGCCAACTACAGCCTTGGCTTCCTTCAGCACATAAGCCAGCTGCTTCAAGGTAGTCTTCCCTACCATATTAACAGGTGGCAGCTCTGCCGCCCTGGTAATATCCTCAGCCAGCTGCTCATCTAAAGCACCACCGCCTACCAATACAGGCAGATGCTTCTGGCTGTATATCCAGTCACACAATTTCGCATAATGCTGTACCGGCCAGCGCTTGTTAGGCCAGTTAGCCCCTACAGCCAGCGCCACATAAGGCACATCACCCTTGCAGCCGGCAGCATAGAGATAGCTTCTGGCCATCTTGCCGTCAGCAGCAGTCAGCTCCATAGGGAACACAACCTTATCCACCCGGCAGCCCAGAGCCCTTACCACATCCAGATAACGCTCCACAATATGCCCCTGGCTATGTTCACCCACTACAGGCTTGCTGATTTTGTCACTGCACTCCCGCATATTGCAAGTACCCAGCTTCACAGGCGCTTTGGAGCACCAGGCTATAGCCGCTGACTTAAACAGCCCCTGGAGATCCAGTGCCACATCATAATGGCCCTCAGCCAGTTTTTTCTTTAATGGCCCGAAATTCTGTAAAAAGCCCCCAAAGGACTTAAATTTCTTTTTTTCAAAAACAATGATTTCATCTATATAGGGATTGTCCTGCAGAATATTGTAGGCAGGAGGCTCCACCACCCAGGTCACCTTGGCCTCAGGATACGTTTCCTTAATGGCATAGGACACAGGCAAAGCATGAATAACGTCACCTATAGCACTTAGCTTGACCACCAGTACATTTTTTACCGTCATTATTTTGACTCTCCCTTTATTTTCGCAATGACATTGCTGGTAGAGCAGCCCTCCACCATGTTTACAAACTCCACCCTGCCACCGTAGCCTAACACGATTTTCCCTTCAGGCAGAGTATCTATAGTATAGTCGCCGCCCTTCACATACACATCAGGACGCACCAGCTTAATCAATTCCTCAGCAGTGGCTTCATTAAAAATCACCACATAATCAACGCAGCCAAGAGCACCAACTACCTCAGCCCGCTCCAGTTCGCTATTTACAGGGCGGGACGATCCCTTCAGCCCCCGGACAGAGCTGTCGCTGTTTAGCCCCAGCACCAGGCAGTCACCAAAGGAACGGGCCCTTTGCAGATATCTCACATGACCAGCATGGAGAATATCAAAGCAGCCATTAGTGAAAACCACCTTCTGGCCTCCAGCCCGCAAAATCTCACAAAATTCAGCGATTTTTTCTCTATCTATCAGCATAAATCTGCTCAGCTCCTTGCCATAACAGCTCTCAGTTCATCTGCAGTTACTACAGCAGTACCCATCTTCCGGACAGCAATGCCAGAAGCCTCATTGGAAAGCTGGCTGGCCAGGGCAGGCTCAACGCCAGCTGCCAGAGCCAGTATCACTGTAGCCACACAGGTATCGCCAGCACCAGAAACATCAAAAACCTCACTCTT
>JAFPCE010000159.1 GCA_017390245.1 Selenomonadaceae bacterium | reverse complement strand
AGGATGGTGTACTCACCCCAAGGGCGATACATGGTAACATTTTCAGATACTTCCTTGCGGTTATCTGCCTTCAGCTTTTCTACTACCTGCTTTACAGCCTGGCCTTCGCCCTTTTTTGCTACCAGAAGCACGTCTGGGGTATCTACCACCAGCATGTCTTCTACGCCAATGGTGGCGATAAGGCGGTTGCTACCTAGTACCATGGTGTTGTGTATGTTTTCTGCTACCACGTCACCTACCAGAGCGTTGCCATTTTTGTCTGCCAGGACCTCAGAGATGGAATCAAAGCTGCCAATGTCTATCCAGGAGATGTCACCCATAGGTAGCACCACCATGTGCTGGGATTTCTCGGCTACGGCGTAGTCAATGGAAATCTTTGGCAGGCTGGTGAACTCCTGCAGAAGCTGGTCATAGCCTATGTAGGCCATGGCTATCTCTGGGACAAACTTTCTGATGGCATTTTCCATAGCCTTCAGGCTGAAGATGAACATGCCGGCATTCCAGTAGTACTGGCCGCTGGCAACGTAAGCTTTGGCGGTTTCCAGGTCTGGCTTTTCCTTAAAGGCCTGGACCTTGAAGCCCTTGCCTACAGGTTCACTGCTGGCCTGGATGTAGCCATAGCCAGTTTCTGGATGCTCTGGCACCACACCGATGGTGACTATGTTGTCACTGTTCATGAGAGCAATGCTCTCTGCGTCCTTTACCAGTTCCAGGAATTTGTCCTCTGGGGTTATGAGCTGATCCAGAGGAGAGACAAAGATGCACTCGTTGTCTTTGGCCTTCAGGTTCTGGCGGATGTATGCCAGGCCAAGGGCAATGGCTGGTGCAGTGTTGCGACTGGCTGGCTCAGTGATGATGTTCACCTGGCTGGCGCCGATTTCTGCTAGGTCTGCCTTGGCATGGAAGATATGGTCCTGGTTGATGATGAGGAGGATGTCCTCAGGCTTTACCAGACCTAAAAATCTTTTGATGGTTTGCTGCAGGAGGCTTTCCTGCCCTGCTATTTTCAAAAACTGCTTGGGGTAGCATTCCCGGGATAAAGGGAAGAGGCGAGTGCCATTGCCACCTGCAAGGATGATGATTTTCATTTTTGCACCTCAAAAATGGGCAAAGGTTGCCCTATACAATGTATTGAGAATATTATAGCACAATTTCATCCTCCCTGCCACCCGCCCATATAAAAGCTATCGCTTTTGAATATTTTTTTAGCTTCGCTGGTCCTACAGTTATCTTTTCCCAAAACTAAGGCGAGCTGGATTTTTTTGTGAAAATCGAGCTAAATTTCCGCCGCCCTCAATACTGCGTATTTAATAACAGCGTCGCTGGTCCTGCATGGGTCATGTCCCAAAACTAAGGCGAGCTGGATTTTCTGCGAAAATCGAGCTATATTCCCGCCGCCCTTAATACTTCGTATTGGAAAACAGCTTCGCTGACTTCATTATATCTGTTTTCATACCAGGGAGAGCTGGATTTTCTGCGAAAATCGAGCTGAATTCCCCCCGTCGCTTTCAATACGACCTATTTAATAATTACTTCGATAGACATATAATCACCTGCTCCTGCATATCCTTCGGCTATAATTACGAAAAAAACTTTGAGCATACCTGCGAAGGGGAACTTTTTTGTTTTTTAATTTTTATTGCAGTTTTATCTGCAATTAATTAAAATATTATTATGATATTTCTTTGATAAAATTAGGAGTGATATTATGATACAAATTCGTCCTGTTTCTGACTTGCGCAACAAGTTTACTGAAATTGAAAATATTGTCCATGAGGGGCAACCAGTATATTTAACAAAAAACGGCTACGGAAATATGGTAGTTATGAGTCTAGAAGCTTACGCAAATCTTACTGATCCAATAGAAGCGGCACTGGATGAAGCTGATGCTGTTTCTGTGCAGAATGCTTCCAGACTAACTCATGATGAGGTATTTAACACATTAAGAGGTACTATTCATGAATAAAGAAAAATATCAGCTGCGGTATCTGCCTATATTCTATACAGATTTGGAGAAGACTATCACATATATTACTAATAAACTGAACAATCCCAGAGCAGCCAATAAATTACTTAATGATGTTGAACAATCCATACTTCATAGACAGCCTGTAGCTGAAGCCTTTCAGCCATATTATTCATCCCATAAACGTTTGCACCCTTATTATCGAATATACGTCAATAATTTTACTGTATGGTATGTTGTGCTCACAGATGACAATGGAAATAAAATTATGGAAGTAAGACGATTCTTATATAACAAATGTGACACTGACAATATCTTGTAAGCACAATAAGACTTGCATATTTTTCCATTCAAAAAGCCCCTGCGGTGCAGGGGCTTTTGTTGTTATGTTTTGGCTTATGAAGTTTTCATAGAGCAGTCAATGTCATCCAGTCAATTTTGCCTGCGGCTCATTTCCTGGGACATTTTTGCGAACGACCTTTTTAGCCATTCAACTGCGACTGACGTCTTGTTTCACGGAAAGGTCAGTTTTACTTATTGAAAATGTTCTTCAGAGCCTGCTTGTTTACATCGCGGTTCAGCTGTGCCAGGTAAGTGGTGAGCTTGATGTTCTTAGGGCAAACCTCTACGCAGTTCTGGGAGTTACCGCAGCCGGTGATGCCGCCTTTGCCCATAAGTGCGTTAAGACGCTTCTCCTTGTCGAACTTTCCCAGTGGATGCAAGTTGAAGAGATATGCCTGTACAGATGGAGATGCACCGATGAAGTCGGACTGTGGTCCAACGTTAGGGCATGCCTCTAAGCAGCAGCCGCAGGTCATGCAGTGGGAAATCTCATAGGCAGTGGTAGCGGTGTAAGGATTCTGGATAGGAGCATCCTTAACTTCCCAGGTACCATCAACTTCAACCCAAGCCTGTACTCTCTTGAGGCTCTCGAACATTACGGAGCGGTCAATCAAGAGATCACGGATTACAGGGAAGGTTCTAGCTGGTGCCAAGCGGATTGGCTGCTCTAACTCATCAATCAGAGCGCAGCAAGCCTGGCGTGCTCTGCCGTTGATAACCATCATGCAGGCGCCGCAAACCTTCTCCAAGCAGTTGCATTCCCAAGTTACAGGAGCAACCTTCTTGCCGTCCTTAGTTACAGGATTCTTCTGAATCTCCATAAGGGAGGCAACAACATTCAGTGCAGGACGATATGGAATCTCAAACTCCTGGGTATAAGGAGCACTGGTTGGGCTGTCCTGACGCTCAATGATAAAAGTAACTGTTTTCTTCTGTTCTGCCATTCTACTTAGTCCTCCTCTTATTCCTTCTTAGCAACAGCATAGTTACGAGGACGAGCCTTAATGAGAGAATGCTCAAATTCCTTGTAATCTACTTCTGGCTCTTCAGTCTCAGGATTGTAGCTTACAACGGTAGTCTTCATAAAGCGCTCATCATCACGGCCCATGAATACTAACTCACCGTCAGCGTCAGTTACGCGCTTGCCCTGATCGTCAAGAACAATCTTTGCATGCGCACCACGAGACTCATCACGGCAACGTGCAGCCTTGGTTACAGCCATTGCATAAAGAATCATATTACGGAGCTGGCGAACGAACATAGCCTCCTGGTTAGCCCAGTTGCCATGGTCAGTCAGACCGATGTTATCCCAGCGCTTCAGGATTTCCTTCAGCTTAACAAGGCACTTGTCAAGGCCGATGTTGTCACGCT
>JAFPCE010000158.1 GCA_017390245.1 Selenomonadaceae bacterium | reverse complement strand
TCATAGCCGTCATACCAATCTTTTAACTCATCATAATCCCAATTATACTCTGTGCATAACCCCTTCACTTCTGCATCAGTAAAGCCAAAAAACTCTGCCAGCTCACCTGGACTTGTCATAGAATACTCTGTAAACATATTCAGTGCTGAATGAGTACCGTACTTTTTTATAGGCAATATGCCTGTCATATACACCAGGCCAACATACTCCTGATCCTTCAGCCAGCTGCGCAGAAAGTCCAGATACTTATCCTGGGATTTTTTATCATCTTTATATTCCCTGAAAAGGCAATCCCATTCATCAATCAAAATCACAAACAGAATATCAGTGTAATTATATACATCAATTAGAACCTGAAAAAAGTTTTTCTTATCCAGGTAGTTAATCTCAGGATATGCTGCAAAAATTTCCTTAGATAGATACTCACACAATTTTTCTATCAATCCATCTACTGTATGAGTTATTCCCAGGAAATATTGCATATTAATGCGAAGGACATTATGTTTATTTAAATGATCAGCATAAGATGTTACCTGTGCTGCTTTTCTGCCAGCAAATATCTCTGATGACTCACAACCACTGCTATAGTATGCAGCCAGCATATTCATGGCCATTGTTTTGCCAAACCTTCTAGGTCTGCTGACACACATGTAACGTCCCTCAGTATCAATAAGGCCGTTAGTGAACCCTATCAAGCCTGTTTTATCTATATATATCTTGGATTGCAGACTTTTGCGGAATAATTTGTTATTAGGATTAAAATACGTTCCCATCAAGCTCACCTCCACCACACACTATCTTTTTACCTATATTATATCAACAAAATTTATGTTCTGCATTATGTTTCTGGATAACTTCACAAAAAAATTACGACCGCCCAGTTACCTGAACGGCCGTAATTATTTACCTTTCCGCTTTTACCGGATTCTCCAGAAAATCCTTATAGGTGAGCCTGATGCCTTCTTCCAGCTCAGTCTTATACTGCCACCCCAGCTTCTTTGCCTTGGACACATCCAAAAGCTTTCTTGGCGTGCCATTTGGCTTAGAGGTATCCCACAGAATTTCTCCTTCATAGCCAACAACCTTGGCCACCAGCTCAGTTAATGCCTTGATGGTCAGCTCCTTGCCTGTACCGGCATTAACAGTTTCATTGCCACTATAGTTGTTCATCAGGAACACACAGAGATTTGCCAGGTCATCCACGTACAAAAACTCTCTCAGCGGCGTGCCATCACCCCAGCAGGTTACACTAGCTGCTCCAGCTTCCTTTGCCTCATAGAAGCGGCGAATCAGCGCCGGCAGCACATGGCTGTGGGTTGGATGGTAGTTATCATTTGGTCCGTAAAGATTGGTAGGCATCACAGAAATATAATCTGTGCCATACTGGCGGTTTAAAAACTCGCAGTACTTTAACCCGGAAATCTTTGCCAAAGCATAAGCCTCATTGGTCTTTTCCAGCTCAGATGTCAGTAAACAGCTTTCTGGCATAGGCTGAGGCGCCAGCCTTGGATAAATGCAGGAAGAACCTAAAAACTCCAGCTTCTTGCAGCCATTTTTCCAGGCACTATGGATAACATTCATCTCCAGCAGCATATTATCATACATAAAATCAGCCAGTGCCTCAGCATTAGCCACTATGCCCCCAACCTTCGCCGCAGCTAAAAACACATACTCAGGCTTTTCTGCCGCAAAGAACTGCTCCACAGCCTCCTGGCGGCACAGCTCCAGTTCCTTGTGAGTTCTGGTAATAATATTGTTATAGCCCTGCCGCTGCAGCTCCCTGACTATAGCAGAACCCACCATGCCTCTGTGGCCGGCTACATATATCTTGGCATCCTTTTCCATCATATCTTTTACAAGACCCTTCGTTATATATTCAAATTACTTTACAATACCCTTTTCCAAGAATTCTGCCAGGTTCACACGGATATGCTCCTCCGCACGCTCCACAGCAACCTTTTCCATATCGTATTTTACCATAATCTCCACCAGCTCCTCAAATGAAGTCTTGGTAGGATTCCAGCCCAGCTCATTCTTCGCCTTAGTTGGATCACCCCAGAGATTAACCACATCAGTTGGGCGGTAGAAATCTGGGCTCACCTCTATCAGCACTTTGCCAGTAGCCTTGTCAATGCCCTTTTCCTCCAGGCCGCTGCCAGTAAACTCCAGCTCAATGCCAGCATAATGAAAAGCCAGCTGGCAGAACTCCCGGACACTGTGCTGCACACCAGTAGCTATAACAAAATCCTCAGGCTTGTCATGCTGCAGTATCAGCCACATGCACTCCACATAATCCTTGGCATAGCCCCAGTCCCTGAGACTGTCCAGGTTGCCTAAATACAGCTTGTCCTGCTTGCCCTGGGCAATGCGGGCCGCTGCCAGGGTAATCTTTCTGGTAACAAAGGTCTCACCACGGCGCTCAGACTCATGGTTAAACAAAATGCCAGAGCAGGCAAACATGCCATAAGCCTCACGGTATTCCTTGGTAATCCAGAAACCATACTGCTTTGCTACAGCATAAGGGCTATATGGATGGAAAGGAGTATTCTCATTCTGCGGTACCTCCTCCACCTTGCCATAAAGCTCAGAAGTAGACGCCTGATACACACGGCAGGTCTTAGTCAGCCCGCAGAGGCGCACCGCCTCCAGCACACGCAAAACGCCAGTAGCATCAATGTTAGCAGTAAACTCCGGCACATCAAAGCTAACCTGCACATGGCTCTGAGCCGCCAGGTTATAAATCTCATCAGGCCGCACAGAACCTACCACAGCCATCAAGCTCATAGAATCCCCTAAATCACCATAATGCAGATGAAACCTCTCATGCCCCTCTAAGTGTGCAATCCTCTCCCGGTAATCCACAGAACTACGGCGAATCACACCATGAACATCATAACCCTTATCCAAAAGTAACTCCGCTAAGTAAGAACCATCCTGACCGGTAACACCTGTAATTAACGCTGTTTTCATAATTAATCTCCCATCCATAAGCCTTTTTATCAACAAAAATTTTTACTGCAAAATCTCATTATAAACACTCTTTATTTTACCTATCATAACCTTTGAAGTAAATTTTTCCAAATAAATCTCACGGCTCTTTTTGCCCATATTCATTAGCAGATTTTTATCTTCCAGCAAACAGATAATTTTCTCTGCCAGCTGCTTTATATCTCCGCGATTTATCAGATAGCCATTTACCCCATCTTCCACTAACTCAGGCACGCCCCCCACATTGGAAGCCAGTACCGGCAAATCAGCCCGCATGCCTTCTATGATGCTGATAGGCAATCCTTCATAGTTACTAATAAGGCAAAACACATCACTAGCATGCAATAATGATGACACATCATTCCTTGCCCCAAGAAGCTTCACCTGGGAAGATAAATTATGCTGCCTTACATACTCAGCACACTCTGCCATTAATGGCCCATCACCAACTAAGTTACACCGAACAGCATAGCCGCTCTTAAGCACCTGCTCGGCGGCCTTCACCAATTGCAAATGTTCCTTAGGTGGTGCAAACCTTGCTACCATAATCAAAGACAGCTCTTTAGTCTGAAGCTCTGCCTGGCCTTTTTCCATATCCGATGGTATAGCCGAACGCTCCCCGTTTGCCACACCATTATATACAGTCACAAGTTTTTCCGACCTATAGCCAAACCATTTATCTGCTAATTTGTGATCATACTCAGATACACACAGCACCTTGTCCGTACAAAGCAGCATCGTATGCTCAATCAATGAATACACCAGCCGTTTAACCGCAGGCACCCCCTCGGTAAAAGCCCAGCCATGAGCCGTAAACACCGCTGGCACACCAGCTAACCAGGCTGCCACTCTGCCAACTATACCAGCCTTGCTGGAATGGCAGTGCACTATATCTGGCCTGATATTCTGAATAATCTTTTTGATACCACAAACAACCCTGTAATCTTTTACAGGGCTAATCTCCCGTACCAGCTCCGGCACGATGATAGTATTTATCTGTAACTCCGTCAGCTGCTCTGTCAGCCAGCCACTCTTGCCCACTGCCACATAAACCTCATGACCATCAGCCACCATAGCCCTGGCCACCTCCAGCAAATGCGCCTGAGCCCCGCCCAGATCTGGAAGAGTAATCACATACAATAACTTCATAAATTCACCATCAGTTTTATATAACCTTGGCAATAGCTTGCCTTAAACCAGATTTATCAAGGATATT
>JAFPCE010000157.1 GCA_017390245.1 Selenomonadaceae bacterium | reverse complement strand
TCCCAGCCAGCCTTGCGGAGAATCTTCTTGCCCTTCATGGACTGGTAACGAGGCAGCATATCCTTGATAACACGGGTCAATACATGGCCGATATGAGGCTTGCCGTTAGCAGTAGGCGGACCATCATAAAAAGTAAAGGTATCACAGCCCTCACGGTTGGAGATACACTTGTTGGCAATGTCATTTTCCTTCCAGAACTTCAGAACCTCAGCTTCACGCTGTACGAAATTCAGATTGGTATCAACCTTGTTGTACAAAACAAATCCCTCCTGTAAAATAAAAACTCCCGTCCCAAAACAGGACGAGAGTAAAACTATCGCTAACCACCTATTTCGTATACCATCATATACTATCTCTGTAACGGGAGATCCCGGCACAACCTCATGCTCATAATACAAGCTTCGATGTGCTGCTCAAAAGTGATTTTCCCTGCCAGCTACTGCTACAGGGCTCACACCATCCCCTGCTCGCTACGAGTACTCACTAACAGCTACTTTCTTTATCAACGCTTTTACTATAAAGTTTTTCAAAACTAGGTGAATTTTACCACATCAAAAAATGAAATTCAAGCAAAATTTATTTTAAATCAAGGCCAACAGGACAGTGGTCACTGCCAAAAATCTCATTGTAAATGGTAGCAGCCCCGATTTTCTCTGCCAGGCGGCTAGACACCAGGAAGTAGTCAATACGCCATCCAGCGTTGTTAGCCCTGGCCTTCCTGAGGTATGACCACCAGGTATAAGCACCAGTAACATCTGGATAAATATAGCGGAAGGTATCCACAAAGCCAGCCTCAAGAAGCTCACTGAACTTCTGGCGCTCCTCATCGGTAAAGCCCGCATTCTTCCGGTTAGTCTTCGGATTCTTCAAATCAATCTCAGTATGAGCCACATTCAAATCACCGCACACAATCACCGGCTTCTTCTGGTCCAGCTCTAAGAGATAAGCCTTAAAAGCCTCCTCCCAGCTCATACGGTACTCCAGCCGTGCCAGCTCCTTCTGAGAATTCGGCGTATATACAGTCACCAGATAATACTCCTCAAACTCCAGAGTAATCACCCGGCCCTCATGATCATGCTCCTCAATCCCCAGGCCATAGCTCACAGACAAAGGCTCCACCCGTGTAAACACAGCTGTACCAGAATACCCCTTCTTCTCAGCACTATTCCAGAACTGCTTATACCCCTTCAAATCAATAATAGCCTGCTCCGGCTGCATCTTCGTCTCCTGCAGGCAGAAAACATCCGCATCCAGGTCATGAAAAGACTCCATAAACCCCTTAGTCAAACAAGCCCTCAAGCCATTCACATTCCAAGAAACAAACCTCATACTATCCCCCATTACTCTAATGTAGGATCCCCCACAAAGTACAAATACGCCAGCACAATCAGCCCCAGCACAATCCTATAATACCCAAAAGCCTTAAAATCATTATTCTTAATATACTGCAGCAAGAACTTAATAGAAATAATAGACACTACAAACGCCGTAGCCATTCCCACTACAAGAATAAAAATCTCAGCCCCTGTATAATGGAACCCAAACTTCACCAGCTTCAGGAGACTCGCCCCAAACATAACCGGAATAGCCAGGAAAAACGTAAACTCCGCCGCCACATAACGAGACGCACCAAAAAGAATACCACCCAGAATAGTCGCACCAGAACGGGAAGTACCAGGCACCAGAGACAGCACCTGGAACATGCCAATAATAAAAGCAGTCTTATAGCTCAGAGCCTTCAGATCCTGCACGGCCGGAGTACGGTTCTTATTATAATTCTCCACCACAATAAACATAATGCCATAGAAAATCAGCGTAGCAGCCACCACAGGAGCAGTCATAAAATGCTCCTCCATATACTTATTAAAAGCCAGGCCAATCACCGCAGCAGGCAGGCAGGCAAAAATAACCTTATACCACAGCTGGAAGGTATCCCGCTTCTCCTCCCTGGTCTTCCAGCCAGAAAAAGGATTCAGCTTCTCAAAAT
>JAFPCE010000156.1 GCA_017390245.1 Selenomonadaceae bacterium | reverse complement strand
GGCCTTATTGCCTTTGTCCTGCCTGTTCTGGCCAAGGAGTGGGGCTTGACCACTGCCCAGATGGGATGGATTGGCAGTATCGGACTTATCGGCATGGCACTGGGAGCTATTATTTCTGGTACTGTGGCAGATAAGATTGGCCGGAAAAAGGTTTTTTCCATTACGGTTTTGTTATACAGCCTGGCTACTGGTGCCTGTGCTCTGGCCTGGAGCTATGAGTCCCTGCTGGTGTTCCGCTTCCTGGTAGGCTTTGGCCTGGGGGGGGAGCTGCCTGTAGCAGCAACCTTGATGTCTGAGTATGCACCATCCCATCTGCGGGGCAGGTTCATTGTGCTTTTGGAAAGCTTCTGGGGTGTAGGCTGGCTGGTGGCTGCCTGCATTTCCTATTTGATTATTCCAAAATTTGGCTGGCAGATTGCCTTTGTTTTAGGCACCTTGCCTGCACTTTATGTATTTTTAATTCGCCTCCACATGCCTGAATCTATCCGTTATCTTTTGTCTAAGGATCGTATAGAGGAAGCTAAAGAAATCATTTTGATGCTGGAAAAGAAGCTGAATGTAAAGAGTGATGATTTTACTGGCAAGCTTACTCCAGCAGAGCTGGGGCAGGGTGTAGCTCAGCCGGGCTTTAAAACACTGTGGTCCTCTGCTATGGCTAAACGTACTCTTATGCTTTGGCTGGCCTGGTTTGGCATTGTGTACAGCTATTATGGCATTTTCATGTGGCTGCCATCCATTGTTTTCCAGCAGGGCTTCGCTGTAGTTAAGACCTTTGAGTATGTATTGATCATGACCATTGCTCAGCTGCCAGGCTATTATTGTGCAGCCTGGCTGGTGGATGTTATTGGACGTAAATATACTTTGTCTCTGTTCCTGCTGATGTCTGGTGTGGCAAGCTATTTCTTTGGCAATGCAGGTACTCCTGAGAGCCTCCTGATGTGGGGCGCTATTATGTCCTTCTTTAACTTAGGTGCCTGGGGTGTTATTTACACCTATACTCCAGAGCTGTATCCAACCAATATCCGTGCCCTGGGCAGCGGCTGGGCAGCAGGCTTTGGCCGTCTGGGCGGCATGATTGCACCTGCATTAGTTGGTGTAATGCTGGCAAATCAGCTGGGCATTAACAACGTGTTTATGATGTTTGCGGCTGTGCTGGTGGCTGTAGCGGCTATTGTGCTGGGCCTGGGCATTGAAAGCAGGCAGAAATCTCTGGAGGAGATTTCTGCAACAACAGAATTAGCTACAGAGAAATAAAGAAAATAAAGCGAAATTTAAAATCCCAGTATCGTCCATTAAGGAGATACTGGGATTTTTGCTGGATATGATAACTATGAGATTATTGAGATTATATGGATGCTAAGGTCCAGGAGAGCATAGAAGCTGTATCAGCAGCTTCGGCAGCTGCTGCAATGCCTATACCCGTACAAATCAGTGCCACACCCACAACAGCAGCGGCTGTTATAGCAATGGCTTTCCAGTTCTTTTTGCACCACTTGCCAATTTTCTTGAAGATATTACCACCAGAGATAATTTCCATCAACTCATCATCTAACTCAACCTTTGGCTGATTAAAATATGCAACAATTTCACCACATAGAGATTTAAACTGTTCCAGCTTAACTATGCAGCGGTCTTTGAATATTTCATAATACTCCTCAATGGTTTCGGCTGTTTCATAGAGTTTTGCCTTGACGGAATCAGCTGTTACAGCTTCCATTACGTTACGCATCTGCTCTCTGAAATTCTGCTCCTGCAGGACTGTACCTAATGTTTTTGTGGTTGTCATAATAACGCACCTCCTAAAAAATATATCTTTGCTGCCTGAATCATCCAGGCATTGTGTGTAATTTTTATTTCTATTTCCTTTCATTCCTTATACGTTAGCGGAGCATAAATATTACAGTATGGTGAAAATTTTTAAAAGAAAATTCAAAGTGCAGATTTTACGCTGCTGTGCAGGCAATATTTCATGGAATAGGATGGAAAGAGTCAATTTTGTTATGATATAATGGCGGTGATGTGAGGAGCGTGAAATAATGAATAAATTTTTGCATAGATTTTTATTGCTAATGCTGGCTGCAGTGTGGTGCATGGCAGCTGCATTGCCTGGCACAGTGGCGGAGGCAGCTGACCAGGTGCCTTGCTGGCGTCTGGATGCGCCTGCTGGCAATGGACTGCCTAGGAATATTTTCAGCACTTATGGCTGGCGCAGTCTGCCAGATGAGATAAACAAGACTGGTTTAGAGGATTTGCACATTTCCGGCAGC
>JAFPCE010000155.1 GCA_017390245.1 Selenomonadaceae bacterium | reverse complement strand
TGGTGAGGATACTACTAAGATTGTTACGGAAGGTCCTACTGTCATGCTGGTTATTGGTGTTAATGGCGTGGGCAAGACTACTACCATTGGCAAGCTGAGCGCTTATTACAAGAGCCAGGGCAAGAGTGTTATGCTGGCAGCAGCTGATACCTTCAGGGCAGCAGCTATAGATCAGCTGGAGGTCTGGGGTGAGCGTACTGATGCCAGAGTTATCCGTCATGAGGAGGGTTCTGATCCTGCAGCAGTGGCTTTTGATACGGTAAAGGCTGCTAAGGCCAGGGGCATTGATGTGCTTTTGATTGATACTGCAGGCAGGCTTCAGACTAAGTCGAATTTGATGGAGGAGCTGAAGAAGATTAACCGGGTCATCCAGAGAGAGATTCCGGAAGCGCCTCATGAGACCTTGCTGGTTTTAGATGCTGCTACTGGCCAGAATGCTATCAGCCAGGCCAATATCTTTACCAAGGCTGCTCCTATTTCCGGTGTGGTACTGACCAAGCTGGATGGTACTGCCAAGGGCGGTGTGGTTATTGGTATTAAGGCAGAGCTGTCTATGCCAGTGAAGTGGATTGGTGTAGGTGAAGGCGTGGAGGATTTGCGGCCATTTGTGGCGGAGGATTTTGCCAAGGCGCTGTTTAACAAGAATGAGGAATGAAGATGGCAAAGAATCTGCGGGGTGGTTTTACTACTGGGGCTTGTCTGGCGGCGGGGGCCAGGGCTGGTGCTGCGTTTTGGCAAGGGAGACGGCTGGCGGTGGTGCCTGTGGTGGCTCTTGATGGTACATTGCTGGATATTCCGGTGCATTCCATTGAGCAAGCTGGCAGTAATAAGGTCCAGGTGGAGATTATAAAGGATGCAGGAGATGATCCTGATATTACCAATGGCACTTCGATTTTTGTGACTTTTGAACCTGGTGGCGGGGAGAAGCTTTCGCCAGAGGAGCTGAAGCGGACTGTCTTTATTGATAATATCTGCCTGGTGGCAGGAGAAGGTATTGGCACAGTTACTAAGCCTGGTCTCAGTGTGGCTGTGGGGGAGCCTGCTATTAATCCCGGTCCGAGAAAGCTTTTACAGCAGGAGCTGGAAAAGGAGCTTGGACAGAGCAGCTGTATTGTCAGGATTGATATACCTGCTGGAGCAGAGCTTGTCCATAAAACCCTTAATCCCATTTTGGGGGTTGAGGGTGGTATTTCCGTTATTGGTACTACGGGAGTGCTGCGTCCTATGTCAGAGGAGGCCTTTAAGGATTCTTTAGTACCGCAGATTGATGTGGCTATGGCGGCTGGATATAAGACGCTGGTTTATTGTCCAGGAAAAATCGGCGAAAGAATTGCCAGTTCCTGGGGGTTGCCAGAGGAGGCTATGGTTCAGACCAGTAATTTTATTGGCCACATGCTGGAGGCTGGTGCTGACAGGGGCTTAGAGAGTATTTTGCTTTTTGGCCATATTGGCAAGCTGGCAAAGGTGGCAGCTGGTGTTTTCCATACCCATAACCGGGTGGGAGATGGCCGGCTGGAGGTGCTGGCTGCGTATAGTGGTGCTTTAGGCATGCCTGCTGCAGGCATTAAGCGGATTTTAGAGGCTAATACCACTGAGGATGCTTTGCCGGTTATTAGTGAGTATCATCTGGAAAAGGTGTATGATGTGATTGCTGCCAGAGCCAGCTGCCGGGCAGAACGGTTTTTGTTTGGCAAGGTAAAGGTGGGCACGGTGCTGGTTACCTTGAAGGGTGAACTGCTGGGCATGGATGACAGGGCAAGAGAGATTGGTGGCGATTTTAATTGGAACATAAAATAATCGTGGCTGGCATTGGACCAGGCAATCCCCGCTATATAGTTGAGGAAGCGAAAGAGGCTATTGCCAATGCCAAGGTACTGGTGGGAGGTAAAAGAGCTTTAAGCCAGTTTAAAAGCATTGAAGCTGGCCAGAAGACTATGACTATAGCTGCTGATATTCCTGGGGTATTGTCCTTTATTGACAAGGAGCTGCAGGAAAATGATGTAGTGGTAATGGTGTCCGGGGATCCAGGCTATTATTCCCTTTTAGATGCTTTGCGCAGAAATTATTCAGCAAAGAAGCTGCAGGTAATTCCTGGTATCAGTTCCATGCAGCTGGCTTTTGCTAAACTGTCATTGCCATGGCATGACGCAGAGCTGGTAAGCTTTCATGGGCGGGTGCCACAGGAAGAAAAGCTGGTGTATGAGCCTGGGCGGATTGTGGGGATGCTGACAGATGGCAAGTACAATTCCCACACAATTCCAGAGGTTTTTATGGCTATGGGCTGGCCAAGGGAAACGAAGCTGGGAATTTGCAGCCGGCTTTCCTATGAGGATGAGGTGATTATTGAGACTACCCTGGGGGAAGCTAAGAAGTTTGAGGTTTATACCCATTGTATTTTGGTGGTGACTGGCTGATGAGAAGGTTTAATATTCCAGATAGTGAATTTATCCGAGGCAAGGTGCCCATGACTAAGGAAGAAATCAGAATTTTAACTATTGCCAAGGCCAATATCTGCCCTGAGGATGTGGTGCTGGATGTGGGAGCTGGCACAGGGTCCCTTTCCTGTGAAGCGGCGCTGCATGCTTATAATGGCCAGGTATATGCCATTGAGAGAAAGGCTGAGGGCATTGAGCTGATAAAGGCTAATACTGAGAAGCTGGGGATTGGCAATATTAAGGTGATAGAGGCGGAGGCTCCAGAGGGTATGGAGCAGCTGCCAAAGCTGAATGTGGCAATAATTGGGGGCAGCGGCAGTAAGCTGGCGCCTATTTTAGATAAAATTGATGGCCTTCTGGTGACAGGAGGCCGGATTGTGCTGAATTGTATTACCATTCAGACTCTTTCCCAGTGCCTGGAGTATATGAGGCAGAGGGAGGATTATGAGTATGCTGCGGTGCAGGTGCAGGTAAGCAGATGGAAGCAGGTGGGGCCCTATGATATGGCGGAGGCAATGAATCCTATATTTATTGTAACCTGTGTGAAAAAATAATAAATATATTATCCATGAGTGTATGAGTGAGAGTTTTGGCTAGTTGTTGTATAGAAGGAGAATGATTATGCAGGTTTTTATTGTTGGTGCTGGTCCTGGTGATCCGGAGTTAATT
>JAFPCE010000154.1 GCA_017390245.1 Selenomonadaceae bacterium | reverse complement strand
ATACAGCCAATGTCCATCCGGAAATCGTGCTGGAATCCAATCAGATAGAAACTATCAAGGGTTTAATCGCATCTAACGTTGGTGTTTCCTTCCTTTTAGATTTCGTTGTCAAGGGCACACCTGGCATTAAGATTCTGCCATTTAAAGAGCCTTGGTATATAGATGTAGGACTGGCTTGGAAAAAGGACCGGTATATTTCCAATGCTGCCCAGTCCTTCATTGATTTCTGCCAGAACACCATGAAAGAAATCCACAGCTGATTTTCTATTTGAAAATAATTCTTATGTATACATCATTTTATATTTACAGATATAACAAAAAATGTTAGAATTCTTTTGTACTATAACAAAAGTATCATAAAAGTATTTTAACCATTATTTATTGATGTTACATAGGAGGTAATATTATGGCTAATATTAATGACAACTATTTGAAGCTGGTTGGCAGCTATCTCTTCCGTGAAACAGCTCATCGCAAGGCTGCTTTCCAGGAGGCTCATCCAGAAGCAGATATTATTTCCCTGGGTATTGGCGATGTAACCCAGCCTTTGCCTCAGGCATGTATTGAAGCTATGCACAAGGCTGTTGATGAAATGGCAAATCCAGCTACCTTCCGTGGCTATGGACCTGAGCAGGGCTACAGCTTCCTTGTTGATAAAATCATCGCTAACAACTATGCTGGCCTTGGCATTGAAAGTGATGAAGTTTTCGTTTCTGATGGCGCCAAGAGCGACTGTGGCAACATCCAGGAAATTTTCAGCACTGATAACACTATTGCCATTACTGACCCTGTTTATCCAGTATATCTGGATACCAATGTTATGGCTGGCCGTACTGGCATGATGCAGCCAGATGGCCATTATGCAGGTGTTACCTACCTGCCTTGCAATGCAGAGAATGGCTTCTGCCCTCCTCTCCCAGAGAAGCGTGTGGATTTAATCTATCTCTGCTGCCCTAACAACCCAACTGGTACTACCTTAACCCGTGACCAGCTGAAAACCTGGGTTGATTATGCCCGTGCCAACGACTCCATCATTCTCTTTGATGCTGCATATAACGCTTATATCACTGAAGATGATGTACCTCGTACTATTTTTGAAATTGAAGGTGCAAAGGAATGTGCTATTGAATTCCGTTCCTTCTCAAAAACTGCCGGCTTTACTGGTACCCGCTGCGGTTATATTGTCCTGCCAAAGACTGTCACCGGCAAAACTGCCGACGGCAAGCGCCAGGCATTAAATCCATTATGGAACCGCCGTCATACCACCAAGTTTAACGGTACTGCCTACATCGTTCAGCGTGGTGCTGAAGCTATTTTCACTCCAGAGGGACAGCAGCAGGTTAAGGATACCATTGCTTACTACATGGAAAATGCCCGCATTATCCGTGAAGGCTTGTCTGCCGCTGGTGTAACTACCTTTGGTGGTGTTAACGCACCATATATCTGGCTGAAGACCCCAGATAACATGCCATCCTGGGATTTCTTTGACAAGCTTTTAAAGGATGTACATATCGTTGGTACTCCTGGTGCTGGCTTTGGTCCATGCGGTGAAGGCTACTTCCGTCTCACTGCCTTTGGCAATAGAGAAAAGACTATTGAAGCTGTAGACCGCATCCGCAAAAATTTAAAATTCTAAAATTTGTAAAAATTTTTCTGCAATCTGTAATAAAAGTCAAATTTCTCCGTATAAGAGATAACTAAGCAAGACAAAATACTCATTGTAACTATTTATCAGTTTTATTTAAGGAGGAATAAAAAATGGATACTCAGACTCAGATGGAAAGAAAATTAACTCAGCAGAATAAGCTTGGCAAGCAGGCTGTACCAGAAGAATTATTAGAGCAGATTGTAGGCGGTGTAGAACAGCACCAAGAACGTCCATGAATGTTCCAAAAAGAAGATCCACAAAATACAGCAGCTAATTACAGATAAGCAATCCAATATTGACTTTTACACAAAACTCTATACAATTAATAATAGCCCCCCATTTTGGAGGGCTATTACTTTATGAAAAATGCTATTTGGAGGTCTTTTATGATATCTCTCGATTTACAAAATCTTTTAGTTTGCCGGAATATTCTGAAATCAAAGCTGGTACAGGAACTTAGTGAAGCTGTGGCCGCTCCGGAAGATTTATCCCTGGCCCACCGCTTTGCCGGCCATCTTATGGAAAGCGCCGAAAAGGAAGGCTGGAGCGGTAACCTTATCCGTGCCCTTTTCCTGCATCTGCTGAGCCAGGAGGGCTGCCTGGCTGCAAAAATGGCTGAAAGCTCTCAGGGAAAAATTGGTCTCAGTCTGAAAAATGCCTTTATTCATGATATGGAAAAATTGCTGCCAGCCCTTTTAGAAAAGGCCAGCACCATTGTTAATATCAGCCTGCTGGATGATTACCAGCCCTCTCTTCCTCAGAGCTTGGAAGCTACCGGTTATTTAGAAGCACAGCTCCAGGGCAAAACCACAGCTGAAGCTGTGACGGAAGCCTTCTTGACCTATTATGCCAAATATGGCTACGGTGAGATTGCCTCCTACCCTGCCTTCTCTTGGAATGAAAAGCAACAGAAGCTTAAAGGCATCCGCCATTTTGAAGCTATGGACTTTGCTGATATCATCGCCTACAAGCGCCAGAAACAGCAGCTTATAGATAATACTGAAGCCTTTATTAACCGCCGCCCAGCTAACAATGTGCTGTTAGTTGGTGCCCGTGGCACTGGCAAATCCTCTGGTGTCAAGGCGCTAGCCAAAGCATACTACACCCAGGGATTAAGACTGGTACAAATGCAGAAATCACAGTTAAGTGACCTGCCAAAGATTATGGCAAATCTCCGCCAGTTTGCCAGCAAGCGCTTTATTATCTTCTTTGATGATCTTTCCTTTGAAGAATCCGACAGCGACTACAAGTATTTAAAATCCGCCATTGAAGGCGGTGTTGAATCCCGCCCGGAAAATGTCCTCATCTATGCTACCTCCAACCGCCGCCATCTCATCCGCGAAACCTGGCGTGACCGCAACGATGAACAGGACGAGCTCTTCAGAAACGACAGCATCAATGAAACCATCTCCCTGTCCGACCGCTTCGGTCTGGTCATCACCTACCTGGAGCCAACCCAGGACGAATATCTTGATATCATTGATCACTTCCTCCAGCAGGAAGGTATCTCCCTGCCTCGTGAAGAGCTTCGCGTACTGGGCCATCGATGGAATCTGGAGCACTCCGGCCGCAGTGGCCGCAGCGCCCGCCAGTTTGTAGTCCACTACCTTGGCCAGCTGAAGGAATAAATTCATACCCCGCCACCAAAACAGCCTGATGACAAAAGTCACCAGGCTGTTTTAACGTGCATGTTGTGGCGAAAGATGCGTCTATTACAACATATTCTTATATATCGTCAGGATGTCCTCTTCCTCCAGCGGCCTGTGGCTATTTGCCAGCAGGCGCTGCTGCCCTTCCATCACCTCATGGGCCCACTTAGCCACCATAGCCTCATCCGCCCCATACTCGCTCAGTGATTTCACCGGCATAATATCCCCCAGCAAATCCCCCAGATCCTTCATGGCATCAGCAGGCTCACCGTACAGAATAGCGCCGATATGACGGCACAGCACCAGAAGCTCACCCTCCAGACCGCCTTCCATATACTTATCCATAACACCCTTCAACACAGCGTAATTAGCTTCACCATGAGGCACATGGAATGTACCGCCTAATGGATAGCTCATTGCATGAACAGTACCACAGCCCGCTGTACCAAAAGCAAGTCCTGCAAAATTGCTGGCAATCAGGAAATCATCCAGCAAATCATAACGGGACTCAGGGCCTCTGGCAGCAATTCTGGTATAAGCAGTAAGAATCATATCCAGTGCTCTGTAGCCAAAAAGCTTAGTATACTCATTTGCCTTTGGAGAAAGAATTGACTCCATGGCATGAATAAGTGCATCCACAGAGCTGGTCATGAAGAACTTAAAAGGCAAATCCTTTAAAAGTTCAGGCACCAGCACTGCCATATCAGCAAACAGGGCATTATCAGCCAATCCCATTTTGCACTGCTTAGCCACAAAAGCCATAATAGAGATATTGGTAACCTCAGAGCCTGTACCACAGGTAGTAGGCACCAATACCAGCTTTCTGCCCTTTTTAGCAGGAATCTGCTTAGAAAACAACTTCTCCACGGGCAGATAGCTCTCCAGAGACAGAACCTTAGACATATCTAAAACACTGCCACCGCCAATACCAATGACACGGCCATGTTCCCCCAGCTCAGCAGCCTTAGCAGCCAGCTTCATAAATCCTTCATCGCTTGGCTCTCCCTGACAGTAATCACTATAAATAAGCACATCAGCGCCATTAAACAGCTGCTGGAACTTCTCCGCCACAAAGGACTCAGTAACCACCAAATCCCCCTGCCCCAGCTGAAGCTCTGCTGCAAACTCCTTAAAAGTATCAAAATGATGAATCTCCGGACGACAAATAATCTCCTGCATACTTACACCTCTGAAAAAGGACAAGCCAAAAGCTTGTCCTGTATTTTTAATTTATTTTTTTGCTATCAGCTTTGCTCTGGAACTTATCTCTGTTCACAATAAAGCGTTCATGCTCCCCATGGCCGATTTCCCCAGCTTCATCAAAAGCCTGCAGCTTAAAGGACAGCTTCCTGCCAGCCACTGCCACCAGCTTCGCAGAAGCTTTAATCTTCATACCCACAGGAGTTGCTGCCACATGCTGGATATTTAAGGAAATGCCTACAGAGGTATTCTCAGGCTCCAGCATGGAATCAGTTAACTCAGAGGCTGCCTGCTCCATAAGACCACACATCACAGGAGTAGCCAGCACCTGCAGTGAACCGCTGCCCACACTGACAGCTGTCTTTGTCTCTGTAACCAGAGCACTAACCTCATGGCTCTTGCCAATTATCAGCTCAGCCATTACTCATGCACCTCAGTAAAGTAAATAACAGTAACAGTATCCTCCATGGTGATACGTTTCTTATAGATATGCTCAAAATCTGTAATCAGCTCTTCCCGGGAATTAATCTCAGGGTTCTGCTGACCCAAATCTGCAGAGGTTAAATCTGCCATTGTCTTTACCCGAACCTTATCAAGAAAAGCAGTATACAGGCGCTGCTTTGGCTCAAACTTCTTGCCAGTAGTAATCCAGACAATGGAATTCTCTGGGAACTGCTTGCTTACATCACCTAAACGTACAGTACATCTTTTGGTTCTGGCAGCCAGCATCTTAGCATGCTTCTCTGCCTGGAAATTCAATGACATCATAATAACATCTCCTGTCATATATTAAATATAATTTTTAGCCAAAATCGTTAGTAAAAGCACCAACTTACACATAAGTTTAACACATTTCAGCCTATAAAAAAACCTTTTTTCCCATGGGAGCATTTTGCTTTTTAAGGCAGCTTTTATAAGAGCAGCCGCGCCTTTTCTGCCAATAAAAAATGGCCCTTTCCAGAGCCATTTTCAATGCAAAATTATTTAAATAAAGTAACAACGCCTGCCAGCATCACAATTTTAAGGAATCCATCTACCATTGCCATATCCATTACAACACACCTCCGAAATACGAAATTTTTTCTTTGTATTTTGTATCCATTTGTGTACATTATAACGGTATGTCCAATATTCGCAAACAGACAAAAGTCCCACTTTATACTATTACAATATAGAACTTTTTCATGCTTAATATGTATAAAAATTATATAGAACAACCCTGTATTTTTACTATTAACATAATGTTATAACTAGCGTGAAAATTATCTAACATTGCTCTCCCTGGATGCCCTTATTGATATGCTGCTCTGCAAATCTGGTAACTGCCGCTGCCAGGCTTTCAATCTTTTCAATTTTTACATAACTCCGCCCAAATACCTGAAAAGCATTGTCCCTGTTTAAAGGTGCAATGGAATTAATAATCCCCGCCACAGTTAACCCCTGCTTTCTTAATGCCTTCATTTCCGCTGCCACATCTTCTAAAGCCAGCTCCTCACTGTACTGACGCATAACCTTCAAGCCCTGCACAGGCAGTCCCTGAATATCACTGGGCATCACATCACTCAGTACTAACAGCAGTACATTTTGCAAATTTCTCTGATGCAGCAGCTCTCCTACAGCCCGCAGTGCCAGCCCATCACGGTTCCAGCCCTCTGCTGCATAGCTAAAGGCGCCTTCTGACTCCTCATGAACATCCTTCAGCAGCTGCAAAATAGTATAGCCATCCTGGGTACTATAGGACAGCAGCATATTAGGAATACTGCAACGGCTCAGACTTTCTGCAATCACATAGCTCTGGGCAGCAATCAGCTCAGCCTGCCGGCTTCTGGAGGCTGAACCATCTAACAGCAATACCACTGTAAAATTCTGCAAAGGTTCCGTCTGCTTTTCCTGAAAGCACCTGTCATCATCAAGATAAAGAGCCTGCCATAAATGCCTGATGTCAAACTCCCCCTGCCGGCTGCGCTTTTCCCATGGCTCCTGGGCCATAAATAATGTATTTTGCAGCATAGATGTCAGCTTATTTATCTCCAGAGTGTACCGCAGCTTATTTCCCTGAAACTGATTTTGGGCATTAGCATTATTCCTATTAGCATCGCCATGGTTATGGTCATTACTGCTGCAAAAATAAAAGTGGCAAAGCTTATGGTTGCCAGTGCAAATACGCCGCTCCCATTGCAGCCGCTCCCCCTCAGACAAAAGACTATGGGGATATTTTTCCTGTATCTGCTTCAGCTTGCTGCTTTTGGCACTTTTCTCCATCTGCCAGCTAGCCAGCTGGCCAATAGAACCACCGACAGCATTGCTGTTTCCCTGCAGGGACTGCTCCATAGGCAAAAGCCTCCGCAGCAGCCAGCTCACCCCAGCGCCAAAAGTAAAATGGCGTCCAGCACTGCTGAAAATTGCTTTAGGCGTAAACAAAAAATATTTTTTTATCAACGCCTCATACTCTGCCTGCACTGATGCAAAGCTATCAGTATTTTGAAAAAACAGACTGCCATAAAGCTTTTTTTCCCAGGGATTGTGTAATTCTCCTGCTTTGCCCAGTATCTCCAGGCACCGCTCCTTCCGCAAAGTATCTGCCAGCTCACGCCGCATCATCAGATACTGCATGCTGTCCTCGCCCTTAAAATACAGCAAAGACTCCGCCCAGCAATACCTCAAACGCTCCAGTGCTGCCATTTTCTCCTGATACAAAGCAAACACGGTACTTTCCATAGCCAGCCAGAAAATATCCACCAGAAGAGCACCAAACAGCCCCCGCTGCAGCCCCAGCAAATACTCATTCACCTCATCAGCTGGAAAACTCCTGTAGCAAAGCCCCATGATAGTATTAAAATACAAATCCGGTTCATTATACCGGTCATAGCTGACAAAAAGAGGAGTAAAGCCATAATCAGACGCAGCCGTCCAGATCATATTCAGCCCCCGCCTCTCCTTCGACTCCCGCCCGCTTTCCATCTTCTCCCCTCCTCTTTCTGTTAAAGAATTTGCTACACATGCAGCTCCAGCAAATCCTTTAACAGCCCATACTCTTCCTCATTCTGCACCTTATTAAACAGCCCCTGCTCCAGTGCCAGCCTCCAGGACAATCCTTGCTGCTGCATGGCAATAGCCCCTAACAGTCCCCGCAAATCCACAGATCTGCTGGAAATCTCCCCCTTTTGGCACTTTAATTGCAGCTCCAGGAATAAATTCACCAGGTTATCCCTCGTCTTCCTGTCTAATGCTGGAAATTCATCCGATAAAATAGCACCTAATATCTCTTCCGATATAGGTGGCAGCTTTATCACCGCAAAACGTGAAGCCAGTGCCTCATTCAATTCCCTGGTACCTGCATAACCATAATTCATAGTGCCAATAAATCTGGCAGCAGGGTGCATCTTCAGCCTGCCATAACCAGGCACATCCAGTATCCGCCGATAATCCAGCAAAGAATGCAGCGCTGCCAGAGCCTCATTTCTAGCCATGTTAATCTCATCTAAGATACAGAAGCCACCAGCCTTGGCACAGGCATAAACCGGACCAGGCCGGAAACACACCTCACCATTTTTAAAGGTATCTGCACCCAGCATCATAGACGCATCCATATTAATGTGAAAAGACACATTCCAGTCCCCCCGGCCAAAGGCAAAGGCCAGATTATCCGCCAAGACATTCTTGCCTGTGGCCTTTTCACCGATTAATAGCAGATTCTCTCCTGCTAATAGTGCTGCCAGAGCCTGTTCCCACAGCTCCCTGCCCCAAAAACGGAATCTTGGCTGAGCCAGCTCCCTGCTTTCATCCTGCCAGGGATATTTCTCCCTGTATGCCATAATCCCTGCCAGAAGCTTCTCATTAACCCCCTGCTGACGCAAATAGTCCAACATATTACCCCTCAATTCGTCAAAAGGACCCGGCATCGCCGAGCCCTTGTATTTTATATTTATTTATCTGCCTCTAAAGAAGCCTTGTAGATGGCAAGCGATGATTTATAGGCTGGCTTGACCCGCTGATAAAGCTCCACGCCCTTTTTTTTGCCATACTTCTGAATCAGCTTATGGTAAAACTGCATCTTGCCCTCAGACTCCCCAAAAGCCTCGTAGATAATCCCGGCTTCCTTGTAGTTAATGTTAATCTTAAAGTTATTTTTGATATTGTTCATCAGCTTAGAACAGATAGACTGATAAGCTCTGCGCTGGCGCTCCTCAGTATCTGGCTCTGTCTCAGCAGCTTCTGCAGTTTCAGCTGTTTCCTCCCTTTCTGGTACATTAACAGCTTCTACCTCTTTAATCTCTTTAGTAGCAGATTTTGCTCTTTTAGTTTTTTTACTCTCTTTAGATGCTTTAACAGTTTTAGAATTCTTACTATCTTCAGATTCTATCCCATTGACTTCGCTTAATTTAGCAGTGTTGTCAGCAGCTGGTTCTATCTCCCCAGCCAGTTCTGCCCTGCCAATATCCTCTAGTTCCTGAGTCTCAGCCTTTACGACCTCCAGCTCATCCTCTATAGCTGCCTCCATCAGAGCCTCAACAGCAGCTGCTTCCACGGATTCTGTCACTGCAGCATTTAGTGGCTCATCATTGTCAGCAGTCTCAGTCTCTGGCTCAGTAAGATCTAAATCCACAATAACCTCTGGTTCACTTAAATCAATACCAAGGTTATTCTGGTGCTTAATGGCACTGGCAATATCACGGCAGCGGTACACTGCTTCACGCTGCATTTTTCCAGCCATTTCAATGGCAGCGTCATAGCCTCTGTCCTTGCTGATAATATAATACCTGTTTTCCGGATCATAATTACACATCAATGCTGTTATCAACTGAAAATCCAAGGCATTCTCCACACCGTTCACAATCTTTACAAACTCAATTCTAGCAAAAGAACCCATTAAAAGCTGTACCACATCAATCTTTAAGGTATCAGCCTTATCGCTGTAAAACAAGGTAACCTTATCCCCCTGGTCCAAAAGCTCGATACCATTTAACCCCTCATTATGCACATTTTCATAATCTATATAATAATTTGCCACTCTATACACCTCGTTACACACAAAATTATCCATTACAACAATTCTATTGCAAATTTTGCCAAAATGCAAACAGCCCTTTATCATTTCAGCAAAAAAGCCCCATAAAAGGGGCTTATATATCTGACATCAGCAAAAACTGTACTAATTTACATATCTGTCTCTGGTAAAGCTTTTTATCTCCCTGATACCTGCTGGTTCCTCCATGGCATCATACACAGCCTTAATTTCACTGAAGAGCTGCTGCTTTCTCGCTGGCTCAGTATCAGGCTTGCGCCATTCCTCATACATACCATGGGTCAGCCTGTTAGCCTCCATGGTTTCTGGTGAATGTATCTGGATTTCAAACTGCTGGCCTGTGCTGCTGGCCACATCCAGATGAATAGCCTTATAACGGCCATTATCATCCAGATACTTATTATCCAGCTTATTGACAATGTAGCCCTTACTCTCTAGCAGCTGCACTATTTCCCTGGTTTTTGCTGCCATATCCTCATGAGGCACAACCTGGGTATAACGGATCAAATCCTTAGACTCATTTACATATTCTGAATCACTTTTTGGCAATTGTCCTGCCTCTATAGCCTTGCTTGCCCTGCGGTTAATTTTACTTTTGACACTGCTGGCTGTCTTCACAGAATATTGCAGCCCCTCCATGGTTGTCCCCAGCTCATCAGACAGCTGCAGCATATCCATGGTAATAGCAGGCTCATTAGCTCTGGCAATATCATACAAAAGCTGCGCCTGTGGCTGACAGCCAGACAGCTCATAATCAGCCTTGGCAGCACTGCCAGAAACCACAATCTCACCATGGCTGTTCTTATAAGGTATGCCACTGATATTGCTAAGATTACGGCTGCTGCGCATCCCCATGGCACCGCTCAGCATAATGCCAACACCAGCAGTCTGCATCAGCTGCGGAGCACTAGCCTGCACAGACAAATTGCTAGCCATGAGAGAAGACCAGATAATAGCTGCTACTATTAAAACACGTCTGCCCTTCCCCAGGCTGCTTATCCTGGTAATCCGGCCCAGACTCTTTAAATCAGGCAAATGAACATTACCCAGCTTTTCCCCTAAGCCAGACCACAAAAACTTCTTTTCACCACTCATAAACTTCCTCCAAGAGCCCCATACACGCAAAATCACTTACGCATCTCCTGCAGCCCTCTTCTTTCTACACTCCAAATATACCAAAAGAAACTGGAAGAAAAATGAAAGGTCAAAAAATCAATATTCATCAAAAAACAGCTGGCACTAGCCCATTATATGTCGTGGCGAATAAAATTTTCTCTGTATTTTCTCTTTACTTTTTCACCTTGTACAGCGCCGCAATCAGCGCCTTTGCCTCAATCGGCTTAGACAAATGCGCATTCATCCCAGCCGCCTTTGTCTTCTCCACATCCTCTGAAAAAGCATTAGCCGTCAGCGCAAAAATCGACACAGTAGCCGCATCAGGCTTACCTGACTTGCGAATCAGCCGCGCAGCCTCCAGGCCATCCATCACTGGCATCATTACATCCATCAATATAACATCAAAGGCCCCTGCCGGCTTCATAATAAATGTCTCCACTGCTTCCTTGCCATCGTGGGCCACAGTTACCTCTACTCCAGCCTGCTCCAGCACAAAGGTAGCAATATCCAGATTCAGCTCTGTATCATCCACCAGCAATACATGCATGCCTGCCACAGAAATCTCTTCCTTTTTAGCATGACGTTTTGGCACTGCCGGCTTATGATCCAGCTCCATTGGCAGTATCACAGTAAAGTTAGCTCCCACATCCTTGGTACTATCCACAGTGATAGAACCACCCATTTTCTCCACCAGTCTCTTTACTATAGCCATGCCCAGGCCAGTTCCCTGGTATACCGAGCGGGCATCCTTTCCCTCCTGGGAAAAAGGCTCAAAAATTCTCTTTTTAAATTCCTCGGTCATGCCAATACCAGTATCCCGGATGCTGCAGGTATATTCACCATGGTCATCATCCCGCCACTTTGCACTAATATTCACATAGATATGCCCCCCTGGCTTGTTGTACTTCACTGCGTTGCTGATGATATTGATAAAAATCTGCTTTATATGCAGACTGCTGCCCCACACAAACAGCAAATCCTTTTCCCAGCTGTAATTTGCCTCAAGACTGATGCCAGCCTCCTTAGCCTGAATTTCACCTATGGTTAAGATATCCTCCACCAGCTCTGGCAGGTAAATAGGCTCTCTAGCCAGAGTAACATTATTAGCCTCCAGCTTGCTCATATCCAATACATCATTTATCAGCATCAGCAGATGTTTAGCAGCAATTTTTGACTTTTTCCTGATTTCCACCAGCTTCTCCACATCATCCTTGCAATGATCAGCCATCTCCAGCAGTCCCAGAATACCATTAATAGGCGTACGTATATCGTGGGACATGTGGGACAGAAACTCAGACTTGGCACTATTGGCTACCTCTGCCTCCTGCTTCGCCTTTGCCAGGGCATCATGATTCTTTCTCAGCTCTGCCATACGGAAGAAGAAAAACAGTACCAGCGCTAGAAGGAAAATATCACCTATAAACACCAGCTCAGTGGCATTTTCCTTGAAAAAATCCTTCAGGCTTCTGGTTTTATGCACAGAAGAATGGGTAAAAAGTGCCCTTTCTATATCCACTGAAGGTGTCATAAAAATAATCTTATTCAATATAGACATCAGCTCACCCTGGCCACCCTTAGCAGCCAGACAGATATCAATGGTATCTGGCAGAACCGTATCATTGAGCCTAATATTGCCTATGTTTTCCACCTGGCCCATACGGTAGCTGGAAAGCACAGTAGATGTTGCCAGGCCTTTTTCCACTGCAGACAGGCAGGCCTCCAGGCTGTCAAAATATATCAGCTCACTTTTAGGATAATGAATTTTAACATAAGCCTCCTGCATATAGGAATTGCGGATAACTGCCACCCTGTCCAGTGTATGCTCATCATAATTGCCCAGATATATCAGATTCACAGTACTGGAAAGTACTGGTGCAGATGACTGCAGTCCCTGCTGCTCCATATACCATACATCACCAAAAACTGGGAAAGCGCAATCCACCTCATCCTCGGCCAGTGCCTGTCTCAGGTCAGAAACGTTGTCATAAGCCTTATACTCAATCTCTATAGGTGCGTTATGGAAGCGCTGCTCCATATTGGCGAAAACAGTACCCAGCACACCGATTGGCTTGCCATCAGAGCCTTCATCACAATAAGCCAGGTTTTTACGCAGATAACCTACACGAACCGTCCCATGCTTTTCCAGCCATTCCAGCTCTTTATTAGACAAATGTGGCTCTGCTATATTTTTCTGATGATATTTGTTAGCCATCTTCTGGTTAAAATATGGATCTGCCTCAAGCAGCTGACGCTGGGCTCCGTCCATCTCTTCCTTTAAATCTGGCCTGCTTTTAGGGAAAGCAAAGAAATAATCCTCATCCATTACCTTAAACAATGGTTTGCAGTTATTGAGGCTGTTACCATGAATAGTAACCATGCCATCATAAATACCAGCCACCATTTTGGTATATATTTTTTCTAAATCCGGTTCTAAACAGACTTCAAAATCCAGTCCGTTTTTTTCCTTCCATTCAATGAGCTTAAAGGACTCCATGCTGCCAGTACGGGCAGCAATTTTTTTGCCAGTAATACTTGCCTTATTCTGTGCATCCATAGTCTTATTGCTGACTAAAGTACAAATATAAGCATCCTCTCGGCTCATGGCCTCTGCAGAAAACAGCATAGTATCATTTCGTGCAGCAGAGTAACTCATATCACACAGCACATCAATTTTTCCCTGCTCCAGATTTTCCACCAGCTGATACCAGCTGCCATATACATATTCATATTTCCAGCCAGTATAGGCTGCCACCCGCTGCAGATATTCATAGCCCAGGCCTGACATATAGCCATTATCCTGACGGTGGAAGAAAACTGCATCATCAAAAACGCCCACCCGCACAGTCT
>JAFPCE010000153.1 GCA_017390245.1 Selenomonadaceae bacterium | reverse complement strand
CATCAAAGGAACAGTTGAAGCTTTCCAGGTCCTCCTTCAAGGCTGCCAGCTTTTCCTTTAAAGCCAGCTCCTTGAAAATCCCCAGACGCTCCTCCTCCGTCATGTGCAGGTATTTATCTCCGTCCTTATTGATAATGCGCTGGGCAGTATCAATAATATCTGCACCATGATAGCCGTTTTCTGGGAAATCCTTTTCATCAGCCTTCCCCTGCAGCTCTAAATAACGGTGATTTACAGAAAGGGCCAGGTTGTTAATCTGGTTTCCCGCATCATTAATATAGTACTCACTGGTCACAGGATAACCTGCAGCTCTCAGTACATTTACCAGCGCGCTGCCAGCAGCAGCACCACGGCCATGGCCAACATGCAGCGGGCCGGTAGGATTAGCGCTGACGTATTCCACCTGGATTGGTGCCATATCCTTAGCAGGCAGCTGGCCATAAGCCTCCCCCTGCTTTAAAAGTGCAGCCAGTCCGTCATAAAGGACATTAGACTTCAAATAAAAATTAATAAAACCAGGACCTGCTATCTCAACACGCTCCAGCCAGTCACCAGTAATGCGCTTAGTCAGTTCCTCTGCAATCTTGCGGGGATTCATGTGAAATGCCCTGGCAGACTGCATGGCGATATTAGTCGCAAAATCGCCCATTTCCTTCTTTGGTGGAACCTCTAAAACAATATTTGGCAGCTGCCCCTCAGGGAAAACTCCCTCCTGAATAGCAGCTACAGCCGCAGCCTCAATGGCTTTAACCAGCTTTTCCTTAATCTCCAATGCCATAGCCTCCTAATTGCTTATTTTACTTATTCCTCTTTCCCCTTGGGAATTATCTCTATATGCATATCGTAGTCGCCAACCGGACTACCATTAACAGCCAGATCATATTTCAATCTGGCATATCCGCCCTGCTCTGTAATAGCTACCTCTATAGCTCTGGTATTCATTCCCAGCTCCATAGGCCCGTAAGGAGTATGATAACTGGATGTTGTATACTTCTCCAGCTGGAAATGCTGGTCTGTCTCCACAGCACCACGGCGCATGATTACAATCTCCTGCTCCGACAGCTTCATGGTAGTCTGCACGCTTTCGCCCTTGTGAATGGACTTATCCTGATAGCGCAAATAGTGCTTGCCGCCCCGCAGATAGCACTGTCCATCTGCCTGCAGCTTCACCTTTTCCACGTGTCCATTTGTATCCTTCTGCTTGCCTGTAATACGAATTTGAACACAATCCACTGCTGCCTGACTCCTTATTTTACACTACAAACGTTCTGCCACTTCTTTTTAACAAAACTAAACAATATTATATCCTAATGTAAATATATTGCCAATACAAAAATCCAAAAAAAAACTATCACGTGAAAGTGATAGCTTTTTTCAAAATTACACAGCACTACTCAACTGCAATGTTTATCTCAACTACATGGCCGCCAATATCCATGGTTACCACTAAAAACTGTCCTGGAGCAATTTTTATCTGAAAATCCTCACCTACGGAAAGGCTTGGGGTAGAAATATCTACTTCCTTGCCTAAGGCAGTTAAATTTGTAGCTGCTGTAGCTGTCAGCATATTAGACATCTCAGAAATAGCACTCTGGGCCATCTCATCAAATGTTTCCACTGGCATGCCCATCATCATGGTAGAAGCAATAAACTTTGCAGTATCCTCACTCATGTTATAACAGACATTACCACGAATTTCCTTAGTAAAACCTACCAGAACAGTAATGCCCAGACTGTTTATGGTTTTTTCCTTTACACTCATGCCTGTACGCTCTGGAGTTGGGAAGCCCATCTGTGGCAGCACTGCAGTGAAGGCATTGATAAAAGGATTAACCAGCTTTACATCCATTCCCTACACACTCCTTGCGAATCCTGCATTCATATAAATATCACCAATCTCTGTTTTTGCTTTAATGCAAAACGTTGTCAATTCAGGGCTGGAGAACTTAATCCTGCTGCCAAAAATCAAGCCTGGCGGCGTCAGACGCATCTCCCTGTCCTTAATAATGTCATTTATCTTAGAAATGGCATGCCCGGCAATAATATTGCTGGTTTCCTCTACTGTAGCCTGGGCCTCATCCTCATCAGCATCATAGCTTCTGTCTCTGCCCAGCACTGCATTGGCAAAGGCCTTCATGGTGTCCTTGCCCATGTGGAAAATAACTCTGCCTCTAGGTTCTCCTACCACGCCAATAACTACAGCAATGCCCTCTACGATAATAGAACCTTCCTGATTAGCCGTAATCTCAATGTCACTGCTGATACCAGCTATCTCCATCAGGCTGTCCTGCAGAATCTTGGCATAAGTAGGCACATAAGATTCCCGGTAGATGATGTTAGCTTCAATGTTATTCTGGCACAAAACCATCAGGGTATCAATCAGCTCATTAGTGTTAATTGGCTTCTGCAAAAACGCACTAATGCCTGCCAGCCGGCCATGCATAATCAGCTTGGCATCCTTCATGGCACTGACCATCATGATTTTACAGCGGGAATCCATGGCATGAATCCTTCTGCTGCACTCAATGCCGTCAGTATCTGGCAAATTCATGTCCATTGTCACTACATCTGGCCGGAATTTTGCATACAAATCTATGGCCTGCACAGCAGTTTCTGCTTCTGCGCAAACCTCAAAATTAGTCTTAGCCAGCATAGATTTGATCATCATACGACTTATCCTCGAGTCGTCTACAACCATAACCTTGACTTTTTCCACTAATAATCACCTACAATTCTATTTTAACTTCTCCTATGGATAATAATTCGCCGTAAGGAAAAAAATCCTCTAAATTATTTGAACAAAGTTTAATCAATTTATATTTATATTCACTATGCAACTTTCTTTAAGTATACAAAAAATCTACCATTTCTACAAGTTACCCCCCGTAAAAAAGTCCTAACTTAGGCAAAATATACCTATAAATTACCACTATTATGATTAATGTTTGCAAATCAGTTTTCTGTCCTATATAATGATATGTATATTTTTTATAGGAGGTATAAAAATTGGATAATATATTAGTAATCATAGCCCTTGTATTATATTTAGCACTAATGATGTTCATCGGTATTTATTATTACCGCAAAACCAACAGCATGGATGACTACATTATCGGTAACCGCAAGCTGGGACCATGGGTTGCAGCCATGAGTGCCGAGGCGTCCGATATGAGTGGCTGGATGATGATGGGTGTGCCAGGTGCAGCTTATCTGGCAGGGCTGAGCTCCGCCTGGATTGCTGTAGGCCTTGGCCTGGGTACCTGGGCCAACTGGCAGTTTGTAGCAGCAAGACTGAGAAAATACACAGAGCTGGCTAATAATTCCCTGACTCTGCCGGACTTTTTCCAGAACCGCTATCAGGACAACAGTAACCTGCTGCGTATCATTCCTGCAATTTTCATTGTAATTTTCTTCATTATTTACACAGGCTCCGGCTTTGTCAGCGGTGGCAAGCTCTTCAGCACTCTCTTTGGCTTAGAGTACTCCACGGCAGTGCTTTTAGGTGCCTTTGTAGTAGTTTTCTACACCTTGACTGGCGGCTTTATGGCCGTTTGCTGGACTGACTTTATCCAGGGCATCATGATGTTCTTTGCCATCGTTCTGGTACCGGCTACTGCAGTTTATATGCTGGGCGGTCCTGGCACTACTGCTACTGCCATTGAAATCGTCAACCCAACCTTCTTTAATCCATTTTTAAATCCAGATGGTTCTACTATCTCTTTCGTAGCCTTTATATCCCTTATGGGCTGGGGTCTTGGCTACTTTGGCCAGCCACATATCCTGGTACGCTTTATGGCTATCAGCTCCACCAGTGAGCTGAAACGTTCCCGTAACATTGCTGTTACCTGGTATATTATTGCCATGATTGCTGCAGTATTTGTAGGTATGGTTGGTAAGGTTTTCCTCACCACTGGTCTGGAAGGTCCTGCCGTTGAAACTGTTCTTTTGGTTATGACCCAGCAGCTCTTTAATCCATTTATGGGTGGCATTATTCTTTCTGCTGTACTGGCAGCTATTATGAGTACTGCTTCCTCCCAGCTTTTAGTAGCAGCTTCTGCCTTTTCCCAGGACTTCTACCGTTCTGTTATCCGCAAGAATGCTGACCACAATGAACTGCTCTGGGTAAGCCGTATCTCTGTATTTTTGATTTCTGCTGCAGCTATTACCATTGCCATGAATCCAAACAGCTTTATTCTGGAAATGGTATCCTATGCCTGGGCAGGCTTTGGTGCATCCTTCGGCCCTGCAGTGCTCATGTCCCTGTTCTGGCGCCGTACCACCAGAAACGGCATTCTGGCTGGCATCACTGTAGGCGGCTTAACCGTTCTTATCTGGAAACAGTTTGCCCTCTGGGGTCTTTATGAAATCATCCCTGGCTTCGCTCTTTCCCTCCTGGCTATTTATATAGTCAGCAAGCTGGATAAAGAACCTGCCAAGGAAATCACCGACCTCTTTAATGCAGTAGAGCATTCTGATATTTAAATTTCTGCATAGTAAAAGGCACTCGCAACATCAATGTGAGTGCCTTTTTTGTTATGTATTTTATGCTTCGCTTTCTATATCCATTTCTTCCTTAGGCTTGCCCCGGGCAATGAGATACAGCGGGCGCTTCTTCACTTCCTCGAAGACGCGGCCCAGATACTCACCAATAATCCCCAGTACCATCATCTGCATGCCGCCAAAGAACAAAATGCAGGCCATGGTGGTAGTCCAGCCTGCCACAGCATCGTCAAAAATAAACTTAGACACCAGCACATGGCAGATAATCAAAATGCTGACTACAGCACACAAAAAGCCAATATACAGACCAAGGCGCAGTGGCATGATGGAATAAGCCAGCACGCCGTCAATGGCAAAGTTCAGCATCTTCTTTGGTGAGAACTTCGACACGCCAGCAAAGCGCTTAGATGCTACAAACTCAATCCTGGTCTGCTTAAAGCCCATATCCCCAATCATGCCGCGGATAAAGCGGGCATGCTCACGATACCGGCGGAAAGCCTTTACCACAACTCTGTCCATTAACCGGAAGTCAGAACCGCCTTCCTGGATATGTACATCAGACAGCTTATTCAGCACCTTATAATAATAATAGGATGTAAGCTTCTTCATTGCAGACACACCCTCCGTAGTTTTACGGATAGTCTGTACCACCTCATAGCCATTTTCCCACTGCTCTAAAAGCACTGGCAGCAGCTCTGGCGGATGCTGCATATCGCCATCCATGGTAATAACAGCATCACCTTCAGCATGATCCAGGCCGCAGGTCAGGGCCAGCTGATGTCCATAATTCTTAGCCAGGAAAATCGACTGAATGCGGCTGTCCTTTTTCTCCAGCTCCCGGAGGATCTCCCTGCTTCTGTCCTTTGAGCCATCATCCACAAAAATCAGCTCAAATTCATAAGGCAGCGGCTCCATATTCTGGCAGATACTTTCATAAAAATGCTGAATATTGTCTTCCTCATTGAATACAGGAACTACAATTGATATAATTTTCATGTTATCTCATCACTTTACCTTTTTTAAAATTCCACTTAACCTTTATTATAACCATATACAATAAATTACACAATATTTAATACTAGAGGTAATAAATATGCAACAGCTGGACAAACTAAAAAAGCACTTTCTCACCAGGGAATTTTTTCTCTTCCTGGTTATAGGCTGCATAAATACCTTTAACGGTACATTTATCGCCTGGCTCTGTGCTTTTCTTTCACCCTATAACAATCTGAACTTCAACATAGGCTACATCATAGGCAATATCATCGCCTACATTATGAACAGCTACATCATCTTCCATGAACCGCTGGATATAGTACGCTATGTGAAATTCTTCATTTCCTACATACCAAACTACATCATCCAGAACCTCATCGTTCTCATCTTCTACAACTACCTGGGCTTCCCGCCAGTAGTCAGCTACCTTCTGGCAGCCATCCTGGGCATACCAGTCACCTTCCTCATGGTCAAAATCTTCGCCTTCGGCAAAAATGAATAACCCCTTACACCTCAAAGGGCTGTGGCAAAACACTTGCCACAGCCCTTTTTTACTTTTTTCTATATAGCGCCTTTGGCCTGCCCAGAATCTCACTCCACATCACAGCCTGCGCCATTGGCGACAGCTGCTTTTTCCCTGCAGCACTATGTGCAGGCGAAGTATCCTGATGATTTTCCGTTGCCGGCTTATTGCCATTTCTATTTAAATACTCCTGATATTTTCTCTGCTGGGCACTTATTTCTCCAGCAATATCCGGTTCTGCCTTTATGTCCTCTGGCAGCTGGCTGCCCTCTGGAGGATAGCGCTTTGCCGTTGGCTTCTTCTTATCCAGTATATTGCCCATTATCACAATGCCAATGACGATGAGCACCGGTGCTATACCTTCCATATAATCACCTGCCTGTATTCCTGCTGCAGCGCATTACTTAATAGCTGGCGGAGTCAGCGGACCATCACCAGCTCCCTGGCCAATGCTGCTGCGCATCTCTGTATCAGCCTTGATGTTGTTCAGGTTATAATAATCCATCACGCCTAAACGGCCAGCCTTCAGAGCCTCTGCCATAGCGTGAGGCACCTGAGCCTCAGCCTCTACAACCTTAGCCTCCATCTCCTGAGTGTAGGCCTTCATTTCCTGCTCCTTGGCTACAGCCATGGCACGGCGTTCCTCAGCCTTAGCCTGGGCAATGCGCTTATCCGCCTCAGCCTGGTCTGTCTGCAGCTCAGCACCTATGTTACGTCCTACATCTACATCGGCAATATCAATGGAGAGAATCTCAAAGGCAGTACCTGCATCCAGGCCCTTGCCTAAAACAGTCTTGGAAATATCATCTGGGTTAGCCAGCACATCGTTATGGCTCTGGGATGAACCGACAGTAGTAACAATACCCTCGCCTACGCGGGCAATAATGGTAGGCTCGCCAGCACCGCCCACCAGGCGGTCAATATTAGCACGGACAGTTACACGAGCCTTAATCTTCAGCTCAATACCATTTTTTGCCACCGCAGAAACCACTGGCGTCTCAATAACCTTTGGATTAACACTCATCTGCACAGCTTCCAGCACATCACGGCCTGCCAGGTCAATGGCTGCTGAGCGCTCAAAGGGCAGAGGAATCTGGGCACGGTGAGCCGCAATCAGCGCATCCACCACCTTGTCTACATTACCGCCAGCCAGGAAATGGGCCTCCAGCTGGTTAACCTCCACATTAAGGCCAGCCTTGTTAGCCTTAATCAATGGCAGTACAATCTTAGATGGTGTAACCTGGCGCATGCGCATGCCCACCAGAGTAATGATGCTCAAAGACACATTAGCTGCCCTGGCAGCAATCCACAAGCGAAGTGGCACAAAGTGGAAAAATATCCAGAGGCCAGCTAAAAGCAAAATAAACCAAAATACACCTAAGCTGTCTAACAAATCAATAATCATAGCTTCCATAGTCATCTCCCTTTCTGACAGATACATTATCTCACAACCACACGATTGCCAGTTACTGCCACCACAGTAACCTGCCGTCCCTTTTCAATGTAGTCTCCTTCAGAAACCACATCCACTGGCTCACCATTAATCACCACAGTACCTGCTGGCCGCAGCTCCCTGGTCACAGTGCCAGTACAGCCCACCAGCTCTGGATGCTCTGGGGCACTGGTATAGCCATCCTCAGTAGAAGTCTGCTCCTTCAGCACCATATTGTGCCATAAATTCTGCCAAAACCCCATAGCAAAACCACCTTTCTACCCTTGTGTTACTTGATAATATCATAAATACATGAATTTATAATGAATATATTAATGTCAGATTCCAGCCTGGTCCTCTGCCAGCACACCTAAAGCCTTTAGCTGCTGGCGGATACGCTGTAAATGCGCCTCAGAAGGAACCTCAATAGTATGGAGATGCACACCATTGGTAATTAAAGATAAAGGCTTCGCCTCACACTGCAGCATGCTATTATAAAATTCCTGCACGTCATGGCGGGAACCCAGCATCAGATCAGCCCTGATTTCACCATAAAGAGGATGCTCCACTATCACGTCCCTTACAAAACCGCCGTTATCCACCACAGTCTCTAGCTCCTGCAGCATGGAAGCATTGTCATGCTGGCAGGTAATAGTAGCCACCACAACGTCCCTGTTAGCCTCCTCCGGCAGCACATAGCCCTGCGGAGTAGCATAAATAGTAATGCCCCCAGCCCGCAGCACGCTGATATCACCAACGATAATCTGCCGGCTCACATTAAACCTCTTAGCCAGATTACTCCCCGTAACCGGCCCCTTTGTATTCTTCAGCATCTGAAGCACCTGCTGTCTTCTGCTCTTAGTATCCATAAGCCACCCTCCTATGAAAATTTTATAGGAGGGTGCAGGAAAATGCAATACCTCAAAAGCAATCTATTCCCACCCACCACCCTAATAATGCTTCGCATCGAGGATAGAAAGTTATGCCGATACTTTTGGCAGAGCCACGGCCATATAACCTTAAACAGGTTGTGGAGAGCCTTGGTACTTAGCGATTGACAAGCAAAGCGCAGTCAGAGCTTAGTTCCACTAGGCGGGTCCTCAAAGCGAGAGCGTCCTGTGTAGGTTATATGCCGTGGCAAATAAGTAATAAACAAAAAAGACCACCATAATTGGCAGTCTTGATTTCAATGGTGGGCGCTAACGGGATCGAACCGCTGACATGCCGCTTGCGACGCAGCTTGCTGCTAGTCCCATTTGGGATAAGGCAGACGCT
>JAFPCE010000152.1 GCA_017390245.1 Selenomonadaceae bacterium | reverse complement strand
GGACAAAAAACGACTTGAGGAATCAAAATAACATGAAAAAGACCATCATTGTTACCGGCGGTGCCGGTTTTATCGGCAGCAACTTTGTGTTTCATATGCTGGGAAAGTATCCGGATTACCGGATCATCTGTCTGGATAAGCTGACCTATGCTGGTAATTTTTCTACGATTGAACCTTTGATGGCAAATCCCAACTTCCGGTTTGTGAAGGAGGATATTTGTGATATTGCGGCGGTGGATAAGCTGTTTCAGGAAGAAAAGCCTGATGTGGTGGTGAATTTTGCTGCAGAGTCTCACGTGGACAGGTCAATAGAAAATCCAGGTGTGTTTTTACAGACAAATATTATCGGTACTCAGGTGCTGATGGATGCCTGCCGCAAGTACGGCATTAAGCGGTATCACCAGGTATCTACTGATGAGGTTTATGGCGATTTGCCATTGGACCGCCCAGATTTATTCTTTACGGAGGAGACACCGCTGCACACCAGCAGTCCTTATTCTTCATCTAAAGCGGCGGCAGACCTTCTTGTGGGAGCATACCATAGAACCTACGGTTTACCCGTTACAATTTCCCGTTGCTCCAACAACTATGGTCCTTACCACTTCCCTGAAAAGCTGATCCCTCTGATGATCGCAAATGCGCTTAACGATAAGCCTCTGCCGGTTTATGGCGAAGGTCTGAATGTGAGAGATTGGCTGTATGTGGAAGACCACTGTAAAGCCATTGATTTGGTTATCCACAAGGGCAAGGTGGGTGAGGTTTACAATGTAGGCGGCCACAATGAAAAGCGCAACATCGACATCGTGAAGCTGATTTGTGCCGAGCTGGGGAAGCCAGAAAGCCTCATTACCTATGTGGCAGACCGCAAGGGTCACGATATGCGCTACGCTATTGACCCATCAAAGATTCACAGGGAGCTGGGCTGGCTGCCAGAAACTAAGTTTGCCGATGGCATCAAGAAGACTATTAAGTGGTATCTGGAGAACCGCCAGTGGTGGGAGGAAATCATCAGCGGTGAGTATCAGAATTACTACAAGAAAATGTACGACAACAGATAATAGCAACGGGTTAAGGTGTTAGATAATGGGAAAGATAACTGTAACGAAAACTCATATTGAAGGTCTTTATGTGATTGAGCCAACTGTCTTTGGTGACAGCAGAGGTTATTTTGTGGAAACCTACAATCAGAAGGATATGGCTGAGGCTGGCCTCACTATGAATTTTGTGCAGGATAACCAGAGCATGAGCACTAAGGGCGTGCTCAGAGGACTGCATTTTCAGAAAAAGTATCCCCAGGGCAAGCTGGTAAGGGTTATCAGAGGCAGGGTGTTTGATGTGGCAGTGGATCTCAGGCAGGGCTCTGCTACCTTTGGCCAGTGGTATGGCATTGAGCTTTCAGCAGAAAATAAGAAGCAGTTTTATATTTCCGAGGGCTTTGCCCATGGCTTCCTGGTGCTAAGTGATGAAGCGGAATTCTGCTATAAGGTAACCGATTTTTATCATCCTGATGATGAGGGAGGCCTGGCCTGGAATGATCCGGAAATTGGCATCAAGTGGCCAGAGCTTCAGGGACAGTATCAGGGCAATGCTGACAGCAAGGGCTATACTGCAGCTGGCGTTCCGCTGAATTTATCTGAGAAGGATAAGCTGTGGCTGGGGCTAAAGGATACCTTTAAGTTTTAAGAGATTTTATAGTACGTGTGGAAAATGGCTGATGCTGTATCAGCTTTTATGAGGTTGTGTGATATATGAAGTTTTTGGTTACAGGTGTGGGAGGCCAGCTGGGCTATGATGTGATGCAGGAGCTGGCAAAGCGCGGCCATGAGGCTGCTGGCTCAGATATTGCACCAGAGTATCAGGGAAAGCTGTCTGCTGGCCAGTCTTATTTTGCAATGGATATTACAGATAAAGCTGCTGTAGATAGTGTCATAGCAAAGGTTCAGCCAGATGCGGTAGTACACTGTGCAGCCTGGACGGCGGTGGATGCAGCTGAGGATGAGGATAAGCGGCAGCTGGTGTACAATATTAACAGCACTGGTACAGAAAATATTGCTCTGGCCTGCCAGAAGCTTAATTGTAAAATGCTGTATATTTCCACTGACTATGTTTTTGATGGCCAGGGAGAAGTGCCTTGGCAGCCAGACTGTAAGAATTATGCACCGCTGAACGTATACGGTGACAGCAAGCTGCAGGGGGAGAAGGCTGTCAGCTCTTTGCTGGATAAATATTTCATTGTGAGAATTGCCTGGGTTTTCGGTAAAAATGGCAATAATTTCGTAAAAACCATGCTGAAGCTCTCGGAAAAATACCAGAAGCTGCGGGTGGTATGTGACCAGTTTGGCACCCCTACCTATACCTATGATTTAGCAAGGCTGCTGGTGGATATGGCTGAAACAGATAAGTATGGCTATTACCATGCCACTAATGAAGGCGGCTATATCAGCTGGTGTGATTTTGCCAGAGAGATATTTAAGCAGGCTGGGATAGCTATGGAGGTGGAGGCTGTAACAACAGCAGAGTATGGCCTCAGCAAGGCAGCCAGGCCTTTTAACAGCCGTCTGGATAAAAGCAAGCTGAGAGAAGCAGGCTTTACACCATTGCCAGACTGGCAGGATGCTTTAAAAAGATATTTACAGGTTTTGCAAGGTTAAAAAATTTAGTTTAAATATTTTCCTAGTGTTATTTTTAAACCCTCTTTTTTCTCTGCGGGAAAAGAGGGTTTCTGCTTGTTTATAGCTGGTGTTATGTGCTAGAATATAGTTTGGTGAATTTGGTTTATACAGGAGGTAGATGGATGCCTATTGAACAGGTAAATATCTTAGGTGTGAGAGTTCATTCACTGACTATGGCTGAGGCTGTAGAACAAGTTGAAACGTATATAGATGAGAAAAAGGTGGCCCTGATAGCTACTGCCAATGCAGAGATGCTGATGCGTACTACAGAGGATAGTGAGCTGAAGGACATTTTAAATAAGGCTGATTTGGTTGTTCCTGATGGTGCTGGCACTGTCTGGGCGGCCAATCATTTAGGCCATGCCATGCCAGAGCGTGTGGCAGGCTACGACCTGGCTCAGGAGCTGATGAAGCTGGCTCCTGGCAAAAACCAGAAGATTTATTTCTTCGGTTCTGCTCCTGGTGTGGCTGAAAAGGCTAAGGCCAAGGCAGAGGAGCTGTATCCTGGTATCAATATTGCAGGCCTTAGAAATGGCTTTTTTACAGAGGCAGATGAGCCTGAGATTATTGCAGATATTAAAAGAGTCCAGCCGGACATCCTGTTGGTGGCATTAGGTGTGCCTAAGCAGGAAAAATGGCTGAATAAGTACCTGCAGGAACTGAATGTGCCTGTGGCTATTGGCGTAGGCGGTACATTGGATGTTATGGCTGGCGTTATGGAGCGTGCTCCTTTATGGATGCAGAAGGCCAAGCTTGAGTGGCTTTTCCGGGGATTAAAGCAGCCTAGCCGTGCGGGACGCCTGATAGCATTGCCAAAGTTTGTGCTGAAGGTTATGGCCAGCAAGGGCAAATAAGCTTTAGACAGGTATGATTATTTTGTCATTAATTACTATACTATGGAGGTAGTGAGTATTATGAATAGAGGCCCTATTGTTAGGGAAGGTTTTATTTATATCTTTGCCGCACTGGTTTTGGCATTTATCTGCTATTTCGGTTTTGGCATTTACGGCGTAATTTTGCCATTGGTGCTGGCGGCATATTTCTGTTATTTCTTCCGCAATCCAAACCGCACCATTCCTATGGATGAAAGCTTGATAGTTTCTCCTGCTGATGGTACTGTACAGGATGTGGTGGAGCTGGAGGATGATGAATTCCTTCATGAGCCATGTACCAAGATTATTATTTTCCTTTCTGTGTTTAACGTACATGTGAACCGCAGTCCTATTGCTGGCGAGATTAAGTGCCAGAAGTATGTATGCGGCCACTTTAAGCCAGCCTATAAGGATGAGGTAGGCTTTGAAAATGAGCGCCATCTCTTAGGCATTGAAAATTCTAAGCTGAGAGTTACTGTTACCCAGATTGCAGGCATTTTAGCCCGCCGCATTGTTTCCTGGGTAACTCTGGATGATACTCTGACCAAGGGTCAGGTATACGGCTTGATTAAGTTTGGTTCCTGTACTGAGCTGGTAGTACCACGGAATGTGGAGGTACTGGTGAAAAAGGGCGATAAGGTCCGCGGTGGCGAGACAGTAATGGGGAGGATTATAGAATAATGAATAAATCTCTGGTGCCAAATGGCTTAACCTCAATGAACCTGGTCTTTGGTATGTGCTCTATTTTGTGCACATTTAACAATTATTTAACTATGGGTGCTATCTGCATTTTGCTGGCTCTGGTAGCAGATGGCTTAGATGGCCGTTCTGCCCGTGCTTTAGGCGTCAGCAGTGAGATTGGCAAGGAAATGGATTCTCTCTGTGATCTGGTTTCCTTTGGTGCTGCTCCTGCTATTCTGGCATATCAGCTGCAGCTGCACAATTTTGGTGCTTTTGGCTGGATTGCGGCAATCTTCTTTGCACTTTGCGGCATGTGGCGTCTGGCCCGCTTTAATGTGAATACCACCGTGGTACACGGTTACTTTATGGGACTGGCTATTCCTGCTGGCGGCTGCCTTATTGCAACCTCTGCGCTTTTAACCCAGTCTATTGGCTTTGACCTGGCGCAGCTTTCCTATGGCTATCCTGTCATTGTGATGATTGTGGCTTATCTTATGGTCAGCACTGTGCATTTCCCAGACTTTAAGGGCGATGGTGAGAAGATGAATCTCATAGCTAAGGCCATTGCAGGTGTGGTTTTTGCAGTGATTATTGCTGTGGGCATCGATGCTGTTATTTATGCCATTCTCTTTGGCATCTTTGCAGCTTATGCTGTATTTGGTATTGTTAACTACGGTATCAATGTTGCTAGTGGAAATTTAGAAAAATAATGCTGGCAGAATTTTTGGGATAAAGGAGAATGGAATTCATGAATTATCCATCTGATATAATCATGGTACCGCTGCAGATTATTATCTTCATAATTACAGTGTACTACGTGTTCATTGGCTTTTTCGGCCTGTGGCGTTTCAAGGAAGAAAAGATTACAACTCCTGAAAAGAAAATGGCAGTGCTGGTGGCAGCTCATAATGAGCATGCTGTTATCGGCCAGCTGGTAGAGAATCTCCAGCAGCTGAAGTATCCAAAGGAGTTATATGATATTTACGTTATTGCAGATAACTGCACTGATAACACTGCCCAGATTGCAGGGGATGCAGGTGCTATTGTCTGTGAGCGCTTTGATGATACTAAAAAGAGCAAGGGCTATGCTTTGGAGTGGATGTTCAACAAGCTTTTTGAGCTGGAACAGAACATGGAAAAGAAGTACGATGCTGTATGTATCTTTGATGCTGATAACCTGGTACATCCAAAGTTCTTGATGGAAATGAACCATCATCTCTGCAAGGGCTCTAAGATTATCCAGGGTTACCTGGATGCCAAGAATCCTTATGATACCTGGGTAGCTGGTACCTTTGCCATTGCTTTCTGGGTTATTGACCATGTAAACCATCTGGCTAAGACAAATCTGGGTCTGTCTGCTGTTTTAGGTGGCACAGGCATGTGCATCACCACTGATGTTATTAAGCGCCATGGCTGGCGTGCAACCTGCCTGGTTGAGGATATGGAATTTACCATGAAGTCTCTGGCTGAGGGCGTTAAGACTACCTGGGCTCATGATGCTATTGTTTATGATGAGAAGCCACTGACCTTTATGCAGTCCTGGAATCAGCGTATGCGCTGGGCTCAGGGCCAGTTTGATGTGGCTCGCCGTTTTATTCCGAAGATGCTGGTGGAGGGCTTTAAGCGCCGGGATATCCGTATTTGGGATGGCTGTGTATATCTGATGCAGCCATACTTCTTGATTATCTCTACGCTGTTTATTATTGCCAGCTACTGCCAGCTGTATTTTGGCCAGTTCTATACCAGCATTTATAACTTCCTGCCATCTGAGCTGATGACAGCTTTGATGCTTCTGCAGTACATTCTGCCAATGATTATATTGCTGAAGATTCATGCTAAGCCAAAGGCCTGGTTTTATCTGCTGCTGTATCCAGTGTTTATTTATTCCTGGATTCCAATTGTCTTTATCGGTTTCTTCCGTCAGAACAACCATGAATGGAGCCATACAAAGCATACCCGTGCTATCAGCTACGACCAGCTGATGAAGGGCAAAAAATAATTTGCTGATTTGCTAAGATATTTAAGCAAAGTAAAGGCTTCCAGCAGGGAGCCTTTTTCTTATGACATAGAGGCTTTTAGCTATATAAAGTAGAAAATAAGGAGAAGAAAATGTTTGAAATACATGTAAGTGCTGAATTTGAGGCTGCCCACCGGGTGGTGAACTATCCTGGCAAGTGTGACAGGATTCATGGCCACAGCTGGACTGTGGAGGCTGTGGTTACTGGTACAGAGTTAGATGAGCTGGGGATGCTGGTGGATTTTAAGCTGGTAAAGGGGAGGCTCAGAGAGCTTTTAGAGACCCTTGATCACCGCATGCTGAACGAGCTGCCTGCCTTTGCTAATTGCAATCCTACTGCAGAGAATATTTCCAGCTTCGTTTATCACGAGATGAAAAAGGCCGATTTCTTCCAGTCTATGCCACATATTAAGTTAAAGCAGATTCAGGTTTGGGAGTCTCCTAAATCTTCTGTGATTTACACTGAGGACTAAGCTATGGAAACAAATATTATTGAGATATTTTCCTCTGTACAGGGAGAGGGCAGATATGTAGGCTGCCGCCAGCTTTTTGTACGCTTTGAGGGCTGTAATATTAACTGCCAGTTCTGTGACACGGAAAATGCGCCAGGCTCACATCTCATGTGCAATATTGAAACCCGCCCAGGCTCCAGGAAATTCACTGAAATCATTAATCCAGTGGAGGCTTCTGAGGTGGCTGCCTATATTAACCGCTTTTTGCAGCAGGTTCCGCATCAGGCTATCAGCTTTACTGGGGGAGAGCCATTGCTTCAGGCTGGCTTTCTGCAGGAGCTGATTCCTATGATTAACTGTCCGGTATTCTTGGAGACTAACGGTACATTGCCACAGCAGCTGGAGAAGGTTCTGCCTCTGGTGGATATCATCAGCATGGATATTAAGCTGCCACAGGTAACAGGCCGGGAGTACTGGCAGGAGCATAAGGAATTTTTAGAGCTTGCTAAGGATAAAGATGTCTATGTGAAGCTGGTTATTCCTGGTGATATTAATGAGGATGATTTCCACAAGGCTGTAGATCTGGTAGCTGGCATAGATGACAGCATTTTGCTGATTTTGCAGCCAGTGACACCTATGAATGGCGTGCTAGGAGCAGACCCAGGTCTGATGCTGGAATTACAGCAGCTGGCGCTGGAAAAGCTGAAGGATGTACGTATTATTCCCCAGACCCACCGCATGATGGATCAGCTGTAAGCAAAGGAGATAACAGTTTTGAAAGAGAAATTATCTAAATTTGCAGATGGAGGAGCAGAGCTCTTAAGCCGTCATGGCGGCTTTTATCTGTGCTTTTTCCTGTTTAACTGCCTGACTATGTGCCTGCACATGGTTAGTAAAAATAAAACTGATGTAATGCTGTGCTATGCAGCTGGTATGCTTTTAGCTGAGCTGGTGATTGTCTGGCTGCTGGATAAACTTCCGCACAAGGCCAGCAAGATTATAGAGTATATTCTGCTGCTGGTGGCTGCTGTGCCATTTTTCATAGAAGCCTTTGTGCTATATAACTATGGCGCTTTGATTGGCATTGGCGTAGTGGCGTCCATGCTGGAAACTAACACCAAGGAAGCGGTGGAGTTTGTTACCATGTACGCTGGGCCACAGGAGGTCATTGGTCTTATAGTGCTGATTGCCCTGATTGTGTGGCTGCTGGTGAAAAAGCCATGGCGCAGGCTGGAGCTGAATCAGGTGGGCAAGCGTGTTCTCATGAGCTGCCTTTTGGTTTATACATTGATTTTCTCTGTGCGCCTTGGGGCAGAATATGTTGAGGTTTTGTATGATCCTGTAGTACCTGTACAGCGCCTGGCAATGTCCATGTCTACGGCTATTGATAATATTAAGGCTTATAGAGAATTAAGCGAGAAGCTGGACAGCGATATTGAGCTGACAGAGAATAAAGGCAAGATTAAAAATGTGGTATTTATCCTGGGTGAATCGACTAACAGAAATCACATGCATCTTTATGGCTATTATCTGCCAAACACCCCAAATCTGGATGAGCTGCTGGCTAAAGGTGAAATCAGCGTTTTCCGGGATGTGGTAAGTCCTCATTCCACAACTATTGCAGTGCTGAGCAAGGTGTTTACCTTCTGTCACAATGAGTCTGACAAGCCTTGGTATGAGTACCATAACCTCATTGATATCATGAACAGTGCCGGTTACAAGACTTACTGGCTGTCTAACCAGGAGAGCTCCGGCATCTGGGGCAATGTAGCGCAGATTTATGCTAACCACAGCAAGGTCCATGCTTTCACCCGTATCCGTGATTCCCGTGAGGATGATGGACTGGAGGATGAGGCATTGTTCCCATTGGTGGATGATGCCATTGAGCGCAGGGACACTGACAAGAATTTCTATGTAGTGCATCTCATGGGCGGCCATGGCTTGTACTACAACCGTTTCCCATATATCTTCAGCAAATTTTCCAAGGATGATATAACCCTGCCTGTGTCTGATGACAAGAAAGAGGTTATTGCTCAGTATGACAATGCCCTTTACTACAATGACTATGTGGTTAGCGGCATTATTGACAAGTTCCGCAATCTGGATGAAGATACCATTGTGATTTATCTGCCTGACCATGGTGAAGCTGTATATGATGAAGGCGGCTTTGCTGGTCACATTGAGGAAAATCCAAGCCGTCACATGATAGAAGTGCCATTTATTATCTGGGGATCTGATAAGTTTAAGCAGCTGCATCCAGAGAAGTGGCAGGCTATCCAGCAGGCAGTAAATCTGCCATATATGTCTGATGATATGATTCATACTGTGCTGGATATTGTAGATATCCATACCAGCGATTATGAGCCAGAACGCAGTCTGATTAATCGGGCATACAATAACCTGCGTCCACGTATCTTTGATGACAAGGACTACGACAAGGAGATACTAACCGGCCTGGTGCAGGAAGACTAAAGAGAATATTATATTTTCATTAAAAAAGGTCCTCTTTTATGACAAAGAGGGCTTTTTTGGTTACAATGATTACAAGAAAATTACATGAAGTTTTTTGGGTGTTGACGGGTATAAGGGTATAAGGGTATGGTTATGGCTATGGATAGAAAGAAGCTTGAGGACAAAAGAGAGCATGAGGTGGCTACCTCCAGGAAGATGCTGGAGATATACTGCCATGATGTGCACAGGGAGGAAAATGCTTCCAGGGCTATGGGAGAGCTCTGTCCTGAGTGCCAGGAGCTTTTTGCTTATGTGCAGCAGCGGATTGCTAAATGTCCTCACATGGAGCATAAGACCTTTTGCAGCCAGTGCAAGACTCACTGCTATGCGCCTGTGCGGAGAGAGCAGATTAAGCGGGTGATGCGGTATAGCGGGCCAAGGATGCTGAAGTATTCGCCGCTGCAGGCACTGAAGCATATATGGCTGCAGTTCATAGAGAAAAAATAATAGATGGTTATATGGTCCTAAATTTTGCGGTCCTGCAGGTGTGTGCTTGCAGGATTTTTTTAGTTGCATGTAGAAATATAGGAGCAGAAGATGATTTTTCATAAGAGAGGTGGTTGACATGGTAGAGAAGTATAATGTGTGGTATGAGCCGGCGGGGGAGAACAGGAGACTTTATGTTTATCTGCCGGATAATTATTATGAGAGCAGGGAGCGGTATCCTGTTGTATATATGTTTGACGGGCAGAATGTGTTTTTTAACGAGGATGCTACCTATGGTACCTGCTGGGGCATGAAGGAGTTCCTGGATGGCTGGTGGAAGAAGGTTATTGTAGTGGGGATTGAGTGTGCTCAGGATGCGCGGCGTTTGTCTGAGTACTGTCCTTATGATGTGCAGCTGTCTTTTTCTGGCGATGCGGTGGAGGGCCTGGGGGATGTGACCTTTAAATGGCTGATTCAGTCGCTGAAGAAGCATATTGATAAAACCTACAGGACCTATCCGCTAAGGGAGTGTACAGCTATTGCCGGTTCTAGTATGGGCGGGCTGATGGCTATGTATGGCGTTTTGCATTATAATGAGTATTTTTCTAAGGCAGCGGTGGTGTCTCCGGCTATTAGTGACGTATATGAGCAGCTGCTGGATGAATTTAACAACCATGAGATTATTCCTGATACCAGGGTGTTCTTCAGCTGGGGGACAGATGAGTGGCCTAGTCATTCTATGGCTGGTCTTTCTAAGAAAATCTATGGCCTGGAGAAGGAGCTGCAGAAGCATTGGTGCACTACCTATATTTATTGCAATAAGGGCGGTGTCCACAATGAAGCCAGCTGGCGGAAGGAAATACCAACCTGGATGCATTTTATGTGGGCAGAATAAATTTTTCGTTTTTTCCTTTACTTATGTTTCTTTATATGTTACACTAATTCTAACAAATAAGAGTTTTTTGAAAGAGTGGGCTTTGGCCCGCTCTTTTCTCTTGTATTCATAGTATTAGTTTTTTAGTAGTATGTGTATGGCTGAGACGGTTCATAAGGAGGCGTTTTTGTGGGCAATCGCGTAGAAATGGCTGTGGAAGAAATTGCAGCTAAGCTGCTGGAGGGTTCTGACATTGAACTGGTGGCAGTGGAATATGTGAAGGAGAAAAACTGGTATCTGAGGGTTTTCATTGACAAGGAGGGCGGCATTGATATTGATGACTGCTCTGAGCTTAGTGGCAAGCTGGAGGATATTTTAGATGAAAGAGATTTGATTCCAACCAGCTACATGCTGGAGGTTTCTTCTCCAGGTCTTGACCGTGAACTGAAAAAGGAAAGAGATTTCCAGCGGGAAATGGGCAAGAGCATAGATGTGAGTCTTTTTGCTCCTTTAGATGGAGAAAAGGTTATTACAGGTGAACTGAAGGGCTATGATGGCTCTAGCGTTTCTGTAGGTGATAAGGTTATCCCTATGGAGAAGGTGGCAAAGGTTAACCTGCACATAGATTTTTAAAAGGATAAAATGACTGTAGAGTAATTTCAGGCTCAAATATGGTAACCAGTCATGGATATATATAGGAGGTAAATTAATAGTGGCTACCAGAACCAAGAAGAATGTTAAGGCTGAGAATAATGATCAGGCATTTATGGGTGCCTTGGAGGATTTATGCAAGGAAAAGGGCATTGCAGCTGATGCAATGTTCAATGCTATAGAAAATGCTTTAGTGGCAGCATACAAGAAAAATTTTGCTCTGCCACAGGGCACTAATAATATTAGTGCTACCATGGATCATAAGACCGGTACTTATCATGTATATGCTATTAAGACTGTAGTTGATGAGGTAGAGAAGCCTGTAGAGGAGATTTCCCTGGCTATGGCTCAGCAGATTTCTCCAAATTATGCTATTGGCGATACCTTAGAGGTTGATGTAACTCCAGCTGATTTCAGCCGTCTGGGCGCTTCCCAGGCAAGACAGCAGGTAGTACAGTTCCTGCGTGAGGCTGAGCGCAATGTGGTTTACAATGAGTACAGCAGCCGTCAGGGGGATGTTGTTACCGGTGTGATTAACCGTATTGAAAAGGACAATGTTTATATTGACCTGGGCAAGACAGAGGCATTGCTTTTGCCTAATGAGCAGATTAAAACTGAGACCTATGCTGTTAACCAGCGCCTCAAGGCTCTGATTGTAGAGGTTAGAAGTGCTACCAAGGGTGCTCAGATTTTAGTTTCCAGAACCCATCCAGATATACTCCGGGCTCTCTTTGAGCTGGAGGTGCCAGAAATCCATGATGGCGTAGTAGAGATTAAGTCTGTTGCCAGAGAACCAGGCGACCGCTCCAAGATTGCGGTATATGCCAAGGAGAATGATGTTGATCCTATTGGTGCATGTGTTGGCCACAAGGGTTTCCGTGTACAGGCTATCGTAGATGAGCTCCGTGATGAGAAAATCGATATTGTAAAGTGGAACGAGGATCCTGCAATTTACATTGCCAATGCCCTCAGCCCATCTAAGGTTGTTTCTGTAGAGGTAAACCTGGAGGAGAAATCCTCTCGTGTAGTAGTTCCTGATTATCAGCTTTCCCTGGCAATTGGCAAGAAGGGCCAGAATGCCCGTTTAGCTGCTAAACTTACTGGCTGGAAGATTGATATCAAGAGCGAAACTCAGGCACAGGAAGAGGAGCTTATGGAGGATGATCAGCCTGTACTTGAGGAGCAGGATGAGATTTCTCTTGATGAATTTGCTGACGAGGAAAATTAAGATGGCAGTAACAAAGAAGATTCCTGCAAGACTTTGTATCGGGTGTCAGACACAGCGCCCCAAGAAGGAACTGGTGCGTATAGTACGCAGTCCAGAGGGGGAGTTTTCTGTTGACCTTACTGGCAAGAAGGCAGGCCGTGGTGCATATATCTGCAACAATGAGGAATGCTTTTTGAAGGCAGTGAAGGAACAGCGTTTCCAGCGTTCCTTTAAGGGTGCTATTGATAAGGAAGTTTTTGCAGCGCTCCAGGAAGAGCTTTTTCATAAAGAATGAACGAACAAAAAATTATTAATCTGCTAAGCATGGCACAGAGAGCGGGAAAGGTTGTTTCCGGCGATTTTGCCGTCAATAAGGCAGTAAAGGAAAGAAAGGCTAAAATGCTGCTGGTGGCACAGGATGCCGCCCAGGAGACACGGGAAAAGTACCAGCATTTAGCTGAAGCGATAAATATTGATTGTTACTATCTGCTGGACAGAGACCAGCTGGGACATTGCATTGGCAAGGATTTCCGGGCCGTAGCAGGGATTACGGACGGAGGCTTTGCCAAGGCAATGGCCAAGCTCTGTCAGGCGGATTGAGACACGGGGGTGGATTGATGTCAAAATACAGAGTATATGAAGTTGCAAAGGAATTGCAGACAGATAGCAAGGTTATTTTGAACATATTAGCTAAGCACAAT
>JAFPCE010000151.1 GCA_017390245.1 Selenomonadaceae bacterium | reverse complement strand
TCCTAGGATTGATGAAAAAATCCTTGAGTAGTTCTATAGACATTGCATAAAACATTGGCTGAGCATTCGAAGGAAGAGGGCATAAGCATGAACCAGTATTGTTTATATCTTTTGACTATGAATGATGCCGCACATTATAAGCATGCAGCTAGATAATGGTGTCACAAGTTAAAGAAACTGAGCTGGACGAAAACCTCTGGACCAGTATGGCAGACTACTCAGAGGTGCGGAAGGAAAAATCGACCTACATTTAGGAGAAATAAACCATGAATGAAGTATTGGAAAATATCAAAAATCGCCGCAGTGTGAGAAAATATAAGGCAGAGCAAGTGCCACAGGAGCTTTTAGATGAGATAATCAAGGCCGGGCTTTATGCTGCTAGTGGCAGAGGCCAGCAGAATACCATTATGATACAGGTAACAGACAAAAAGCTTAGAGATGAGATTGCAGAGAAAAATTGTGAGATTGGTGGCTGGGACAAGGGCTTCGATCCATTTTACGGAGCACCAGCTATGATTATAGTGCTGGCAAAGCAGGACTGGGGCAACCGGGTTTATGATGGCAGCCTGGTAATGGGCAATCTTATGCTGGCAGCACATGCTCTGGGGCTGGGCAGCTGCTGGATTCATCGTGCCAAGGAGGAGTTTGAAACTGATTGGGGCAAAAGCCTCCTAAAGAAGCTAGGGGTAGAAGGACAGTATGAAGGTATAGGCCACTGTGCTATTGGCTATGTGGAGGGAGAATATCCACCTGAGCCTGCTAGAAAAGCTGGCCGTGTGTTTTATGTAAAGTGATAAACCAAGAACAAAATAGATACATGTCAATTTATGACATCGTCTTTATGGATGTGCAGATGCCAGTGATGAATGGCTATGATGCTACCAGGGCTATACGTTCCCATAGCAGCAGCTATTGCAAAACTGTGCCTATTGTGGCTATGACGGCCAATGCCTTTGCTGAGGATGTGCAGGCAGCTAAAACTGTAGGCATGAATGAACATATTGCCAAGCCAGTGAATATGCAGGCACTGAGAAAGACGCTGCATAAGTGGCTGGGCTGATATTAATATTGTAATAGGGCTCAGGAGCTGTAATAGATTTTGGGTCTTTGGGAAAAGTACTGGCTCTGCCGTAAGGCAGGGCCTTTTTCTATGCTGAAAATGGTTTTGAGAGTGATTTTATATATAGTTTTTCTAGTTTGCTTGCGAAGGTTAGTGAAAGTGCTATAATAATATGAAATTGTTTAATGAGTTTGAGTTTTATAGATTAGAGGCTTTAGAATGGAAAAGGTTGAATTAGAGGATAGTATCATAGTTGGCAAGACCAATAAAGAGATTGCCATGCATGTGTCTGCTGTCAGTGTGGCAGTGAATATCGGTTTGTCTGTGATAAAGCTTATTGCTGGTATTGTGGCTAATTCTGGTGCTATGATTTCTGACGCAGTGCATTCGGCTTCTGATGTATTTAGTACGGTGATTGTAATGGTGGGGGTGCATTTAGCCAGCAAGCAGTCTGATAAGGAGCATCCCTATGGTCATGACAGGCTGGAGTGTGAGGCAGCTATTATCCTGGCAGTGCTGCTGTTTCTGACAGGTGTGGGTATCGGTATTTCTGGTATTGAAAAGATTACCAGCGGGGATACCAGCACGCTGGAGGTGCCGGGGATGCTGGCCCTGGGGGCGGCTATTGTTTCTATAGTGGTAAAGGAATTGATGTACTGGTATACCATTAATGCGGCTATTAAAATTAAGTCAGGAGCTCTTATGGCTGATGCCTGGCACCACCGCTCTGATGCCCTGTCCTCTATTGGTGCATTGCTGGGTATCCTGGGTGCCCGCATGGGTTATCCTATTCTTGATCCTATTGCCAGCCTTTTGATTTGCGTCATGATTGCTAAGGCTGCCTGGGAGATTTTTGACGATGCTATGGGCAAGATGGTGGACACTGCCTGCCCTGAGAAGGTACAGCAGGAAATGCGGAAGGTAATAATGGCAAATGCAAAGGTGCTGTCTATTGATGATTTAAAGACAAGGCTTTTTGGTTCTAAAATGTATGTAGAGGTAGAAATCGGAGTAGAGGCAACTCTGACTTTGATTGAGGCTCATAATATTGCTGAGGGTGTTCACAGCAGTATTGAGAAAAATTTCCCTGATGTGAAGCATTGCATGGTGCATGTAAATCCAGCAGGACAGGAATAAAACTGCAGGCTTTCTGAACTAATGATATGGAGCTGGGCAGCAATAAAGGTATAGGTTTCATGTGAAGCTATTGAGCCTGGAAAAAGAAAATTTGCAAGCAAAAAAGCAGTTAGCCATGGCTAGCTGCTTTTTTGGTTTATGATACTAATGAAACTTATGATACGTGGCTGGACTGGTAGTTTATGCCCCAGTCCTGCATTGATTTGATGATGGGGCGGAGGCTCTGGCCCAGCTCAGTGAGGGTGTATTCAACTCTGGGCGGTACTTCTGGATAGACTGTGCGGGAGAGAAGCCCGCTTTTTTCCATATCCCGCAGCTTAGTAGTCAGAACCTTCTGGGAAATGCCGTCAATGGATTTTTTCAATTCACCAAAGCGTTTTGTACCTGGCAAAAGGTCACGCATAATGAGAATTTTCCATTTGTCGCTAATCATGGTAAGGGTGGTTTCTACGGGGCAGGCTGGAAGTTTTGCTGTCTCTGGCATAGTTATCCTCCTTTGGTATTGCTGGATGAAATATTAAAGTTTCTTTTTGTAACTTATAGTAATATTATATGGTAAAGGAAATATATATACAAGCAGTTTTCAGGGCGATTTCCTGGAGAAATTACTGTCCAATGGAATTGCCAGAGTAACAGGCTGCCAGAGAATTTTGGCATAGAAAATTATTGTTGACATTTTGATTTGGAATTGGTAGTATATACATAAAGATTGTACACAATTTAATTTTAAACATAGTAATTAGCAGATTTTCTCTGATTGCAGGCAATGAGTTAGATTGTGGCAGTTTTGCAAGTATTTTTTAGGTGTAATAAGCGGGGTGATGGTGTGGCAGCTAAGAGTAGTCAGGCTGACAAGTATGACTGCCTGAGACTGGAGAATCAGTTATGTTTTCCACTATATGCCTGTGCTAAGGAGATTGTGCGTCAATACAAGTCACAGCTGGCTGGACTGGATCTGACATATACCCAGTATATTGCTATGATGGTGCTGTGGGAGCATAAGTCAGTTACAGTGTCAGAGCTGGGCAACAAGCTGTATCTGGATTCGGGGACATTGACGCCGCTTTTAAAGAAGCTGGAGCAGAAGGGCTTTGTTACCAGATGCCGGTGCCAGGAGGATGAACGCAGTGTATGTGTGAAGATAACTGAGGCTGGTGAGGAACTGAAGGAAAAGGCTCTGGAGGTGCCAGGGAAGATGTGCAGCTGTGTGGGGCTGAGTGATGAAGAAAAAATGTGCCTGGAGCGTATTTTGAAGAAAATAATGGGCAGATTTTAGAGAAGGAGGATTTGAAAATGAGTGTTAGAGAGATTAATGAAGCGGATTTTGAGGCTGAGGTTGTGAAGGCTGAGGGTACTGTGCTGGTGGATGTGTGGGCACCTTGGTGCGGACCTTGCCGGATGTTAGGGCCTGTAGTGGATGAGGTGGCTGAGGAGAATGCGGCATTGAAGGTGCTGAAGCTGAATGCAGATGATTCTCCTAGAGTTTCCATGCAATTTGGCATTGAGGCTATTCCAACCTTGCTGGTATTTAAGGATGGCAAGCTGGCTAACAAGTCTGTAGGACTTATCAGCAAGGCTGCTATTCTGGATTTAATTAAGTGATAAAATAAGCTTTTGCTAATATCGTGTGGGGAAAGGGCTATGGCTGCAGGCCATGGCCTTTTTCTCAAAGCATGACTGATATAGGCATAGTGCGGAGGTGAGCGGATGAAACGCTATGATGTGGCTATTGTGGGGTCTGGTCCTGGAGGACTGAATGCTGCTATTACAGCTAAAACCAGAAATAAGGATGTGATTATTTTTGGCCGGCAGGATTTAAGCAGCAAGCTGGTAAAGGCAAAGCATGTAAATAATTACCTGGGGCTTTTTGATATGTCCGGGGCTGAGGTGGCGGAAAGGTTTAAACAGCATCTGGCCAACATGGAGATTGCTATAACAGAGGAGAGAGTTACTAATATTCTGCCAGCAGGCAGTTATTTTTCTCTTCTGACTAAGGAAGGTATTTATGAAGCTAAAACCTTAATCCTGGCCACTGGGGTGAATTTCGGTGAGCTTTTGCCAGGGGAAAAGGAGCTTTTAGGCCAGGGGGTCAGCTATTGTGCAACCTGTGATGCTTTTTTATATAAAGGCAAGTCAGCTGTAGTAGTTGGTTATACACGCCAGGCTGAGGCAGAGGCAGAGTTCCTGGCAGAGACTGCAGAAAAGGTTTATTATGTGCCTATGTACAAGGGAAAGGACAAGGATATAGTACCTGAACTTGCTCATGGCATTGAGGTGGTAATGGATAAGGCCACAGGCATTGAGAAAAATGAGGCTGAAGCTGGCAGTTCTGCCATGAAATTGTTGCTGGAAAATGGTGAAATACAGGCCCATGGCATTTTCGTTCTGCGGGAGAGTACGGCGGTAGATGTGCTGGTGCCAGGGCTGGCTGTTGATGAGGCTGGCAAGCATGTAATGGTGGACAGGTCTATGGCTACTAATATTCCAGGCTGCTTTGCAGCAGGGGATCTTACAGGCAGGCCTTATCAGTATATTAAGGCAGCTGGCGAGGGCAATGTGGCTGCCTTGTCAGCAGTAGCATATTTGGACACAAATAAATAGTTTTAAATAAATAGTTTTTTTATTGCCGGAGTAGTCCGGCAATTTTTTTTTTCTGATTTTGTAATATTTTCTGCTGCTTTGCGTATAAAGAACAAAGATAATCATGAAGCCCAAAGCAAAGGAGTTGAGAAAAATGTACAGCTATATGAATCCTGTCAGCAGAGTTTACCAGACTAATCCTTATATGAACCAGAATGCCAGACAGCACAGCCAGGAGGCGCAGCCAAAGGCAGAGAAGCCTCAGGAAAATGTGCTGCATCAGGGATATTTATATGTAGCTGTAGGTTTATCCACCTTTTCCGTACTGGGTTAAGAAAATAGAAAATTTACAATTATACATAATTTACAGCCAGCCTCACCATGGGGCTGGTTTTTTAGTAATATTTCATTAATTTTTCATTAAAAGGGTGTAATTTAAGGTTGCTTTCGTGCTAAAATAAAGAGAAATTTAGCAGGTTTTTTTCTAAAAATAAAGGATTTGGCTTTTAAAAATAGAAGTTTATAAATGATAAATTTTTATGATGCAATTTTGTGAGGCCAGATTTATATAGATATACAGGGAGTTTTTGTTATGCCATTTACCTTTGATATGCCAATTCAGCTTCATGGCCTTTTGGCTACAGTAAATTTAAGGGATTTAATAGATATATTTGTGGTGGCAGTGATTTTGTACAAGATTTACGAAATCCTGAAGGATACCCGGGTCATTACTCTGGCCAAGGGTATTCTGGTGCTGCTGGTGCTGACCTGGGTGTCCAGCATATTGGAGCTTCACGTTATATTCTGGCTTTTATCCAAGACACTGGCGCTGTTATTTGTAGCCCTGCCTATTGTGTTCCAGCCAGAGCTGAGAAGGGCTTTGGAACGTATCGGCCAGGGCAAGTTTCTGGGGACACAGGTTTACATGAACGATGAAGAGGCCAACAGGCTTACCAATGAAATCGACAAGGCTATTTTCAATATGTCAGCCAAGAAAATTGGTGCATTGCTGGTTCTGGAGAGAAATATTGGCATCAACGATATTATTGATACAGGTATCCGCATTGATGGTTTGATTACAGCGGAATTTTTGATGAATGTGTACATTCCAAATACGCCGCTACATGATGGCGCTGCAGTGGTCCGGGGCAACCGCCTGATTTCTGCTGGCTGTCTTTTGCCTCTGACGGAAAGCAGCGGTCTCAGCACGGAGCTGGGGACCCGCCACAGGGCTGCTATTGGCCTTTCAGAGCAGTGTGATGCTTTGATTATCATCGTCAGTGAGGAAACTGGTACCGTATCTGTAGCAGAAAATGGCCGGATTGTCCGCCATCTTAATTCTGACAGCCTGCGGCAGAAAATTCGTCCGATTTTCCAGAAGGATGACAAGGGCGTAAAGCTGCAGGATATCAGAGAGGCTATAGATGCATGGAGGAAGAATAAAAATGAATAATCTGCAAAATATATTTAGACGTAATCTTCCTGTAAAAATATTAGCACTGGTAGCTGCCATTATCCTGTGGGGCTACGTTATGAACGAGGAGAATCCTTCGGTAACAGCCAGCTTTACTATT
>JAFPCE010000150.1 GCA_017390245.1 Selenomonadaceae bacterium | reverse complement strand
AATTGATTTCATTGAAGCCATACAATTTCTGTATATTTATATAAAAATTGGTTTTTCTTGTATTGACCAATTCCTAGTAATATGATAGTATATAAATCATACAGGAAAACAATGTTTTAATTAGGAGTGAGGTCTGTGATTGATTTATCACATATCGAGAAAATCTATGACAGTGCTGCCGGTCCTGTGCACGCTATAAAAGATATCAGCCTGCACATTAATGAAAGCGAAATTTTCGGTATCATCGGTCTCAGCGGTGCTGGCAAATCCACTTTGGTACGCTGCATCAATCTGCTGGAGCGTCCAACCAAGGGTACTGTTACAGTTGATGGTCAGAAAATGACTGCCATGAACGAATCCGAGCTGCGCAAGGCCAGAAAAAATATCGGCATGATTTTCCAGCATTTCAATCTGCTTTCTACCGCTACTGTATATGAAAATGTTGCTTTTCCTTTACAGCTTGTGAATACCCCAAAGGATGAAATAAAAGCAAGAGTAACAGAGCTTTTGGAACTGGTAGGTCTGGCCGACAAGGCAGAGCAGTATCCATCCCAGTTATCTGGAGGCCAGAAGCAGCGTGTGGGCATTGCCCGTGCCCTGGCCAATAATCCAAAAATCCTGCTTTGTGACGAGGCAACTTCAGCCCTTGATCCTCAGACTACAAAATCCATTTTGCAGCTGATAAAGGACATCAACGCCAAGCTGAAGCTCACTGTTGTTGTCATTACTCATGAGATGCAGGTTATCAAGGATATCTGTGACAAGGTTGCTGTTATTCACGAAGGTGTTATCGCCGAGCAGGGCAGAGTACTGGATGTATTCACCAATCCACAACAGCCTATTACCAAGGAGTTCATCAGCGTTCTCTTAAGCAATGACCTGCCTGCCGGCTTCGACAGAAATGAGCTTTCTGATTCTCCTTATCCTGGCAGCATCCTGCTATTGCGTTTAACCTTTATTGGAGAATCTGCTAATGAACCTGTTATCAGCAGGCTGATTAAAAATTACAACACTAACGTAGGTATTCTCTTCGGCAATCTGGATGATATTAAAGGAGTTCCATTTGGCCGTCTCGTTATTGGCATGGATGGCGAAGCACCTGAAATTGCAAAAGCTTTAGACTATCTTAACAGCCAGAAATTAAAAGTGGAGGTGATTGGTTATGTCCGCAGACATGATTCCACTCATCAGTAAGGCCCTGCTGGAAACCGTTTATATGGTAGCAGTTTCTATGATGATTTCTACTATTATTGGTATTCCTTTAGGTGTCCTGCTGCACACCACTTCCAAAAACCAGATTTTAGCCTGTGCTCCAGTGTACAAGATTTTAGGCGCTATAGTTAACGCCGTCCGTTCCATACCATTTGTTATCTTAATGGTAGCAATTATCCCGTTGACCCGCCTGATTGTAGGCAGCTCCATTGGTACAACTGCTGCCATGGTACCACTTATTTTAGCATCAGTACCATTTATCAGCCGCCAGGTAGAAACCTCCCTGCGTGAGATTCCTGAAGGCATTGTAGAGGCCGCCCAGGCCATGGGTGCATCTCCTCTGCAGATTATCTGGAAGGTTCTTATTCCAGAGGCTATGCCAAACATCGTAGCCCAGCTCACCACTGTTGTCATCAGCTTAGTTGGTGAATCCGCTATGGCCGGTGCTATCGGTGGCGGTGGCTTAGGTGACCTTGCTATCCGCTATGGCTACCAGCGTTTCCGCCCAGACATCATGATTGCCACTGTTATTGTGCTGATTATCATGGTGCAGGTAATCCAGTTTGCCGGTAACACCCTGGCCAAGCACTTAGACAAGCGCTAATCATACTGAGGGATCTATTCTTTTTTAAGATTTAGATACAAATATTTTTAGGAGGGAATTATTATGAAGAAACTTTTAGTTGTTTTAGCAGCATTAGCTGTAGCAATTTTTGCCTTAGCTGGCTGCGGCGGTAACAACCAGGCCGCTAACAACACCAAGGTATTGAAGGTAGGCGCTACCTCTGTACCACATGCTGAAATTCTGGAACAGATTAAGGATGATCTGAAGAAGGACGGCATTGAACTGCAGATCGTTGAATACAGCGATTATATACAGCCAAACCTGAACCTCAACGACAAGGAACTGGACGCTAACTACTTCCAGCACATTCCTTACATGGATAACTTCGTAAAGGAGCATCCAGAGGTAAAGATTGTTAATGCTGCTGGTATTCATATTGAGCCAATGGGTATCTATTCCAAGAAAATCCAGAAGCTTGACAGCTTAGCAAACGGTGCTACTGTTGCTATTCCTAACGACCCTACCAATGGTGGCCGTGCACTGCTTCTCTTACAGAAGGCTGGTATCTTAAAGCTGAAGGATGGCGTTGGCGTTGCTGCAACTGTTCATGATGTTGTTGACAATCCAAAGAACCTGAAGTTCCAGGAGTTAGAGGCTGCTCAGGTTCCTCGTACTCTTGAGGATGTTGATATTGCTGTTATTAACACCAACTTCGCTATGCAGGTTAACTTAGTTCCTACTAAGGACGCTATGGTAATGGAGGATGCATCTTCCCCTTATGTTAACATTGTAGCTGTTCGTGCTGGTGACGAGAACCGCCCAGAGATTCAGGCGCTCATTAAGGCTCTGAAGTCTGAAAAGGTTAAGAAGTTCATTGAAGAGAAATATAAGGGTGCTGTAGTAGCTGCATTCTGATAAATTTTCCCTATAACAGAAAAGCGTGGATTCAACTGAATCCACGCTTTTTTAATGCTAAATATTAACTTACTGACCTTTTAATTTTATATATGGTCACATACATAACCGGCAATACCAGCAGTATCAGCACAGTAGCCACTATCAGGCCGCTGGCAATGGCAACAGCCATTGGCCCCCAGAATATGCTGAACATCAATGGCAGCATGCCTAAAATAGCTGCTGCAGCTGTCAGCATAATCGGACGGAAACGCAGCACAGCAGAATCCACCACAGCATCCCAGGGAGCTTCACCTGCATTAATATGCTTCTGAATCTGATCTATCAGAATGACAGAATTGCGGATAATCATGCCACTTAAAGCCAGCACGCCTAAAATAGCCACGAAGCCCATAGCCTTATCTAAAAGCAACATGCCGAAGGCTACACCAATGATACCTAATGGTGCAGTTAAAAGGGTTATCAGCACATCCTTGCCCCTGCGCAGCTGGAACATCAATAATGTCATAATAACAAAAACCATAGCTGGAATCGGTGCCATCAGATAACCCATAGAATCCTGGCTGTCAGCCAGTGCCCCCTCTGGCTCAATACTGTAGCCAGCCGGCAATTTATCTATAATATCCTGCACATCTGCATAAGCCTTGGCAGTAGCATCATTAGCAGTACCATTTTTTATATTGGCCTGCACCATAATGCTTGGCAGCATGGCATAACGCTTAATGACTCCATCCTCAGCAGCAAAGGAAACCTTTGCCAGCTGCTCTAAAGGCACAAATCCCCCTGCTGAATATATAGGTATATTCTTTATCTTGGACAAATCACTGCGATCCACATCACTTAAACGCAGCTGAATATCAATGGTTCTGTCCCCAGTATAAAACTGCGCCGCTGTAGCACCGGAAATCTCCGTGTAGACTGTCTTGGCCACAGCCTGAGCAGACAAACCCATAGACCTTAGCTTTGCCTGGTCAAATTCCAGATGCAGTACCTTGGACTTTTCGTACCAGTCCAGACTTACATCCTTATTATTATCATCAGTCGCCACCCGGTCAGCTACCTGATTGGCAATAGACTTAACCTTATCAATATCATAGCCAGACACCCTTAGCATAACAGGGTAATCGGCTGGCGGGCCAGTCTGCAGAACCTTGATGTTATATCTTACCTCTGGATAATTATCCTCCAGCTCCTGATATATTTTTTCCTGCAGGGCATCCCGCTGTTCAGCGTCCTTAGCAACCACCACAAACTGGGCATAATTATCTCTTGGCAGCTCAGGATCAACAGTCAGAACAAAGCGGGGAGCACCTTCTCCCACATAGTAGGAATAATTTTCTATTTCTTCACTGTTATTATTTAAAAACTCAGCAAATTTGCTGGAAGCATCCCCTGCAGCCTGTTTTGATGCACCCTCTGGCAGCTCCATGGAAATCAAGATTTCTGGACGCACAGAAGGAGGGAAAAATTCTTCCTTAATCTGAGTCATCAGCAGCAGCGAAACAGCAAATAAGGCCACTGTACCCGAAAGCACCATTTTACGGTGCTCTAAAAACCAGTTCAGTACTTTTTTAAATAAAACATAAAATTTACTGCCATAAGGATCCGCATCTTCCCCTTCTCCCTGAGGCTTCACCTTTATCAGATAATAGCCAAATAAAGGTGCCACCATAACAGAAATAATCCAGGAGATAATCAGGGCCATGCTGATAACAGGAAACAGCGCACTACAGAATTCTGCAGCCATGCCTTTAGAAAATGCCACTGGTATAAATCCCGCACAAGTAATCAGCGTACCAGTCAGCATTGGCTTTGCCGTAGCTTTAAAAGCATAGCAGGCCGCATCAAAACGGCTATGGCCTCTTTCCAGCTGCACGCTCATCATTTCTACAGCAATAATGGCATCATCCACTAAAAGGCCCAGAGCAATAATAAGTGAACCCAGGGATACCTTCTGCAAATCAATTCCAAGGATATACATGCCTACAAATACTGCTGCCAGAACCAGTGGAATACAGCAGGCCACCACCATGCCGGTCCTGACGCCCAGGCTTAAAAAGCTAACTGCCAGAACGATAATAATGGCTTCCCGCAAGGTGCTGATAAACTCTGCAATAGAGGACTCTACCACTGCCGGCTGGTCAGAAACTCTCTGAATCTCCATACCTGCAGGCAGGTCCTGCTGAGCCTTCTCAATAAGCTGATGCAGGCTGTCACCCATGGTAATAATGTTGCCGCCCTTTTCCATTGATACCGCAAGGCCAATAGCCCTCTCACCATTAAAATACATGGCTGTATCAGATGGTTCTACGGTGCGTCTCTCTACCTTGGCAATATCCCCTAGACGGAAAACCTTGCCTCCAGCCTCAATTGGCGTATTCTTTATAGCCTCCACATCATCAAAGGTACCACTATAACGAAGATACACGTTATCCGTGCTGGTTTCAATCATACCTGCCGGAGTAATTTCATTCTGAGTCTTTAAAGCATCTGCCAGGGCCATAGGACTGATTTTCAGCTCAGCCAGCTTGGCATTTTCAATCTCAACATAGACCTTTTCCGTCTGCTCACCCAGGAGCTTAACCTTCTGGACATTCTTTACATTGGAAGCAATCAGGCGCCGCAGCTTTTCAGCCTCCTGGCGCATCTCCTCCATGGTAAAGCCATCACCTGTTATGGCATAAACAGAACCATAAACATCATCGAAACGGTCATCACAATATGGTCCATACACACCAGTAGGCAGATCCTTGGACACATCCTGGGCAAAATTACGCACATCGCGCCAGGTATTACGGATAGTACTGCTGTCCACATCATCCCGCAGCTGTACATAAACTACCGAAGTTCCTGCCCTGGTAACACTTTCACAGGATTTTACTCCCGGTATATCGCGAAATTTCGACTCCAGCTTATCTGTAACCTGCTGGTCCATCTGCTGGGCAGTAGCCCCTGGCCATGCCGCAGTAACCACCATCTGCCGGATGGTAAAGCTTGGATCCTCCATCCGTCCCAGCTTAACATAGGAAAACACGCCTGCAATAATAGTTACTATAATAAAATACCAGACCAGGGATCTGTTTTTTAAAGAAACCTCTGTCAGATTGATCATGACTCATCCTCCGACAAACGTACCTTCATGCCCTCACGCAGTTTGTGGACTCCCGCTGTGATTACTATATCACCATTGGCCAAGCCCTCTACTCTGGCCTTGTTATTACTGAAATTCTCTACCTTCACATTTTTCAGGTAAATAGTGTGATCATCCTGGTTTACCAGCCATACCTGGGCATCATCGCCCTGCTGGTAAATAGCACTTAAAGGCAGCACAGCATAATTGCTGCTGCCACCAGCTGCAGGAGTTACGCCTGGTATCTTTACAGTAGCTGTCATCCCCAGCTTCATATCTGCTGGCGGATTAACCACAGTAACACGGACCTTATATGTTCTGGCTACACTGTCTGCCATAGGAGCGATTTCCCTCACTATACCCTTAGCTGTAGTATTTGCCAAAGCCCAGAAAGAAAGCTCTACTTCCTGCCCCAGGGAAACATCCGTTAAATGACTTTCAGGTACATTAATCTCTATTTCCAGCTCACCGGACTGTACCAATGTCAGCACAGTCTGCCCGGCAGCCACGACCTGTCCAGACTCCCCTGTAACAGAAGAAATCACGCCATCACTGCTGGCAGTCAGACTGGTATAGCCCATGGCATTATGCCCCTGGCTCGCTATAGCTGATGCCTGATTATAGCTTGCTACAGCTGCATCATAAGCACTCTGATACTGGTCCAGCACACTGGCAGGTACTGCTTCCTGTCTGTAAAGCTCCTGATACCTGCTTAAATTTGACCGCGCCAAAGTAAGCTGCGCTTCTGCAGCAGCCACCTGGGCATCGCCCTGCTGCGCCTTCTGCACAACATCACGGGGATCAATAACCATCAAAACCTGTCCAGCCTTAACAGTATCTCCCAGCTGAACATTACGCTGGATAATCTGGCCACCAACCTGAAAGGCCATATTAGTTTCATAACGGCCTCTCACAACGCCGGAGTACTCACCATTCTCGATGCTGTCCCCCAGCTTTACTACTTCAGATTTTACCAGCTTATCCTTTTCTTCCGGAGTTTTATCATTGCCGCAGCCTGCTGCCAGAGAAACCGCCATTAGTATCGTTAAAAAACCTACCAATAAACGCTTCAACTGATATTACCTCCTTGGACCATAGATATCCTCATACTCAGCGTTAACCAGCTTCTGGGAAGCATCATGAATCATTCCCATAACTTCCACAACCTTATCCTTAGGAATATCCTCCACTACAAAGGTTACCATCTTAGTTAAAATATTGCGTATTTTTTCTTCCATAGACTTACCGCTGTCAGTCAGAAAAATACGCTTAATACGTCTGTCTTCAGTATCAATACGGCGGTATACCAGATCCATCTCCTCTAAACTCTTCAGAATTCTGGTAACTGCTGCCTTATCAATGCTCAGCACCACAACCATGGCATCCTGGCTGCAGCCTTCCATATCATACAGCTTCAGCAGCAAGGCAAATTCTGAATAGTTCAGCTTATATTCTGAACAAGCTTCTACCAGAAGTGCCTGAGAGCGTCTTCTGATAACAGAGAAATAATTAGCAAAATCGTATAATTCCATAAATAAACCTCCCCAAACTTACAAGGAATAACAAGTTGATACTATCGACTTGTTTTACATTCTATTATACTAGCATTTAGTATCGTTACTCAAGCATTGAATACAAAAAAACATAAAATTACACATTTAATACTATATATGTAAAGTTCTATAATATTTTGACATACATGCTATAGTGAATT
>JAFPCE010000149.1 GCA_017390245.1 Selenomonadaceae bacterium | reverse complement strand
CTTAGCTAAAAGCACCTGGCCGATAACATTATTTAATTTATGAGAACCAGTGTGGTTCAAATCCTCCCGCTTCAGATAAACCTTGGCGCCGCCTAAATCCTTAGTCATTTTCTCTGCATAGTATAAAAGGGATGGTCTGCCAGTATATTCCTTCTGCAGTCTCTCATATTCAGCAATAAAGCCTGGATCATTTTTTGCTTCGTTATAAGCCTCCTCCAGCTCTATCACCGCATTCATTAATGTCTCTGGTATATATTGTCCGCCATGCTTGCCAAATCTTCCCTTACTCATTTATAACACTCCTTATTAATTCCATTATTTTTTTAATCTTTATTTCATCCTTGCAGCCCTGGGTTTCCAGACAGCTGCTCATATCCACGCCAGCAGGCTGAAACCTTCTGATAGCTCTTACAATATTTCTGCTATTCAGGCCTCCTGCCAGGAAATACTTCTTGTTGCCAAGCCTTGCCAGTTTATCCTCCAATATGCCCCAGTCAAAGCTCTTACCAGTACCGCCGTATTCGCGGGAAGCTGTGTCTAGCAGCACTGCATCAGCCAGCTGGATATTTTCTGCATATTCCTCGCTGGTTTTATCTGCTGCCAGTGACCTGATAACCTTAACTTTACTTTCCTTCAGCTTTCTTATTAGTTCTGGCGTCTCATCTCCATGGAGCTGCACTATATCAATAATACCTTCCTTGATATACTCCATGATTTCGCCGTAGCTGCTATTAACAAAGACCCCCACGGCTTTGATATCTTTATCCAGCAGTGCTTTCAGTTCTTTGGACTTTGCCTTGGTTACATATCTTTTGCTGGGCGGATAAAATACAAAGCCTATATAATCTGGCTTGTATTTATTGGCCAGCTCTATATCTTCTGGCCGGGAAAAGCCGCACAGCTTTATCTCCGGTCTCTTCACCCTGCCAGACAATTGATTTATGGCCTGCACCTTGTCTTTGCTTCTCATTAAGGTTTCACCGATTAAGGCAGCTGCCACCTTATTGTCTCTGAGCTTTTTTACATCCTCACCAGTTTTGATACCGCTTTCTGAAACGAAAATAACATTATCTGGAACTAAATGCCTCAGTCTCAGGCTGTTTGCCACATCCACAGTAAAGTCCTTCAGGTTGCGGTTATTAACACCAATGATTCTAGCACCAGCCCTGAGGGCCATGCTGATTTCCTCTTCATTGTGAGCCTCCACCAGGCAGGACAGCCCCAGGCCGTCTGCTATTTCCCGAAAGTATCTTACAGCATCCTCTGTCAAAATGGCACATATCAGTAGTATTGCATCTGCTCCCAGGGCCTTGGCCTCGTATATCTGATATTCACTTATGGTGAAATCCTTTCTCAGAAGGGGTATATCCACCACCTGGCGGATTTCCTGTAAATATTTATTGCTGCCCTGGAAGAATTCCGGCTCTGTTAAAATGGAAATTGCTGCTGCTCCTGCCCTTTCGTAATCCTGTGCTATGTCAAGATAAGGAAAATCCTTTGCAATCAGGCCCTTTGACGGCGATGCCTTCTTTACTTCGCAGATAAAGGAAACATCCTTGCCAGCTAGTGCTTTTTCAAAGGTAAAGGGTGGTCTGGCAGGACTATTGGCGATTACTGCCTGCAGCTTTTCCAAAGGAAATTCTTTTTCTGCTTTTTTTACTCTGTCCTGAGTTGCTAAAAAGATTTTATCTAGAATATTCTGCGCCATGTTATGCCACCTTATTAGTTTCTGCTACAAATTTCTCCAGCTGGGCCATGGCCTTGCCACTATCTATCATTTCCTTTGCCAGTTCAATGCATTCACCAAAGGTTTTATCCGCCATAGCCATCTTCAGGCAGGCTGCGGAATTTAAAAGCACTACATCTCTTTTAGCGCCCTTTTCTCCAGCCAGGATTTTTCTGGTAATCTCTGCATTTTCCTGAGCAAGGCCGCCTACCAGCTCCTCCTTCTGGCAATACTCCATGCCATAATCCTTTGGATCAAGCTCCTGCAGCTCACCAGCCTTACCATCATGGATAAAGCAGATATAGGTTTTACCCGTTAAGGTGATTTCATCCAAGCCATCACTGCCACAAACCACAGCGCCATTCTTTACCCCCAGGTTTACCAGCACCTGCGCCAGAGGTAAAATCAAAGCCTTGTCATAAACTCCCATCAGCTGCATGGTAGCACCAGCTGGATTTGCCAGAGGACCTAAGATATTGAAAATAGTCCGAACTCCCAAATCCTTTCTTACTGGAGCTGCATACTTCATAGATGCGTGATAGGCCTGGGCGAACATGAAACACATGCCTGCATCCTGCAGAATCTTTTTGTTCCCTTCAGGAGAAATGTCCAGCTTCACTCCCAACGCCTCTAAACAGTCAGCAGCACCGCACTTGCTGGAAACGCTGCGATTGCCATGCTTTGCTACGGGAATACCTGCGGCAGCTACTACAAAACCAGAAGTGGTGGAAATATTAAAGGTATTGGCTTCATCACCGCCAGTACCAACGATTTCCAGCACCTCACCCTCATGCTGAACTGGCAGGCATTTCTCACGCATTACCTCAGCACAGGCAGTGATTTCAGTAACAGTCTCCCCCTTTAACCTCAAAGCTGTGAGAAAACCGCTAATCTGAATAGGTGTTGCTGTGCCGCTCATAATTTCATCCATGGCTGCCTTGGCCATATCATGGGTTAAATCCCTGCCGTTAACTACTTCATAAATTGCTTCCTTAATCATCTGAAAAACCTCCTTAAACTACTTACAACTGCTTCTGCTTCAGGAAATTGTCATCAGATGTGCCATATTTTTGTATCAAAAAAGGCACCCATCCTCGACAACTAATTGTCAAGGACGAGTGCCGTGCTTACCATTGCTAAATGCAAACCATACACTGCATACCCGCGGTGCCACCTTGATTAAAGAAATCTCCCTAAAAATAGTTACAATTCCTTTCCCTCTGCAGGATACCATCATATCCCTCACAAATAACGCTTGTGACGCGTTGCGGAATACTCAGAAATAATTTAACAATCATTTCCTTTGACCGCACCCTCAGTGATCCATTTAATATACTGCGTTCTACCGGACTCTCAGCAACGCCGGCTCTCTGTAAGTGCACGTTATATTTTTATCTTCACCTCATCGGTTTATGGTACTTATTTTACACTTTTCTCTCAAAATGTCAATAAAAATTTTAAAAATTTATTATTGCGTCCCCTCATTACGCACATTCATACATAGATTTCAGAGCTACAGCCCTTAATGCTCCAGTGCCTTATTAATTCTAACAGCCACAAAAGCAGCCCCCACAGCCTTAATAATATCTCCTGGAATAAAGGCAAACATAGCCATAGTCATAGCCTGCCATGCAGAAATATGCAAAGCCAGCATCATGTAGAGAATGCCAAAAATATAGGTAAAAGGAAAAGCAATGCCTACCAGGACTAGCAAATATCTCTTAAAGGAATAAGCCTTGCCCTTAAAATAGCTGCTAAGACCATAGCCCAGAAGAAAACCTAAGAAAAAGCCGCCGCTAGGCCCCAGCAGCTTGCCAATACCACCCTGGCCACCAGAAAATACAGGCGCACCCACAGTTCCCAGCAAAATCCACACCAGCACAGCTACAAAAGCCTGCTTCGGTGGCAAAATCAAAGCAGTAATACCCAAAGCAAAGGTAGTAGCCGTAACCATAACCGGAGAAAACGGCGTAGGAAAAGCAATATAACCACCAATACTAATCAGCGCCACACACATAGCCATCTTCGCCATAGCCTGCGCCGTAAACACCGGCTCCTGCACCTTATTCAAAACAGTCTCCCGCTCATCACTCATAAAAAAGCCTCCCTGAAAAAACATCTTCAACAGTAAATTAGTATACCCTCCCACTCCCCCTACGTCAACTACAAAAGCACTTTCTGTTAACATATATTCGGAGCGTCCTGTGTAGGTTATATGCCGTGGCGAAACGGTTCATTACTTATCCAAAATATGCTATAATAGATATAAAATTTTTTGCAAAGGAAGTGCTTTTTTGGATACACCCTACCCGGCCATCTGGCTATTTCTCATCATAATTTTCATTGCCTGCAACGTCTTTTTCGCCATGGCAGAAACGGCTTTAAACGAAAGCCATAAAAGCCCCATGGAGCGTCTTCTAGACGATGGCTACAAAGAAGCTGAAGCTGCCTTAAAGCTTTTAGACAAGCCCCAGGAAGCCAATGCTGTCATTCAGGTTGGTATCACCTTCATCAGCATTCTCATTGGTGCCAGCTCCAGTATTTTAATGGCCCCATACCTGCAGCCATATCTTAGCTGGTTTCCTTATGCAGACATAGCAGCCATAGTACTGAGCGTTGTCATCATTACCTATATTACCCTGGTTATCAGTGAATTTCTGCCCACCCGCATTGCCCTGCAAAATCCCGAAAAAACTCTGCTGCAATGCCAGGGGATTTTAAAGAAGCTCATTTATCTGACAAAGCCAATAGTCTGGCTTTTAGCTTCCTCCGCCCAGCTGCTGTTATCCTTCATTGGCCTCAATCTAAAGCTGGATGATACAGTTACTGAGGACGAGGTTAAGGATCTCATTGAACAGGCCACTGAGGACGGCACCTTTGAAAAGAAAGAACAAAAGCTGGTAGACAGAGTCTTTCACATGAGTGATCAGACCGCCTACTCTCTGATGACTCCTAGAACCCAGATGGAATGGATTGATTTAGAGGATTCCCTCAGCACCAATCTCGATATTATCCGCCATGCTACAGAGAACATCATACCTGTAGGCAAGGAAAGCCTGGATGATTTCTGCGGTGTCATTTACATAAAAGATATTTTAAATGCTACCTTAGACAACAAGCCTTTAGAGCTGACTGATTTTATCCGCAAGCCTATGTTTATTCCCCGTTCCATGGAAACCTTCCGGGTACTGGAAAAATTCCAGGATACCGGCATTCATGAAGCAGTTGTGCTGGATGAATATGGCGGTGTTATCGGCTTTATTACCCTGCAGGATATACTGTTAGAGCTTATCGGTGATACCAACAACATCAATGAACCAGAGCTGGTGCACATCACCCCTCGAGATGATAATTCCTGGTGCATTGACGGTCTTTGCTCCATTGATGACTTTAAGGAAAAATTTGATATAGAAGAGCTGCCTGACGAGGAAGAGGATCATTACCAGACCTTAGGTGGTTTTGTCACTGCTCTCTTTGGCTACATTCCAGAAAAGGGCGAAAGCGTTACCTGGGAGGAATTCACCTTCCAGATTGAGCGCATGGCCCGGTACCGCATTGATAAAATCATCTGCACCTATACCCCGCCACCAGAAGAAAATACTGAAGCATAAAAAATCACTGCTGCTAGAAAATCTAACAGCAGTGATTTTATTTTGTCTTGAATTAACTAAATTTTAGTTCAATCAGCAAATGCCCTGAGCCAGCATAGCATCAGCAACCTTTAAGAAGCCGGCAATGTTGCAGCCAACTAACAGGTTGCCCTCATGGCCATACTCCTTGGCACAGCGCTTAGAGTTCTCATAAATATCAGCCATAATGGACTTCAGCTTGTTATCAACCTCTTCAAAGGTCCAGCTGTAACGCATGGAGTTCTGAGCCATCTCCAGTGCAGATACAGCAACACCGCCGGCATTAGCAGCCTTTGCTGGTGCAAAGAGAATCTTATTATCCTGCAGATAGCTGATAGCCTCTAAAGTACAAGGCATATTAGCACCTTCACCTACAGCCTTGACACCATTTGCTACCAGTGCCTTAGCACCCTCAATATCCAGCTCCTGCTGGGTAGCACATGGAAGTGCAATATCACATGGAATAGTCCATATACCACGGCAGCCTTCATGATACTCTGCAGATGGCTTAGCAGCGACATATTCCTTGATACGTCCACGGCGGACTTCCTTGATTTCCTTAACGATGGACAAATCAATGCCGTCCTTGTCGTATACATAGCCATTGGAATCAGAGCATGCTACAACCTTCGCACCAAATTCCTGTGCCTTCTGGATAGCATAGGTTGCTACATTACCAGAACCAGAAATAACCACAGTCTTATCCTTGTAGTCAATACCAGCATCTGCCAGCATCAGCTTAGTAAAGTACAGCAGACCATAACCAGTAGCCTCAGTACGAGCCAGGCTGCCGCCATAGGACAGGCCCTTGCCGGTTAATACACCAGCATCATAGGAATCACGGAGGCGCTTGTACTGGCCATAGAGATAACCGATTTCACGGCCACCTACACCAATATCACCTGCAGGTACGTCAGTATTTAAACCAATGTGGCGATACAGCTCGCTCATAAAGCTCTGGCAGAAACGCATGATTTCAGCATCAGACTTGCCCTTAGGATCAAAGTTAGAGCCGCCCTTGCCGCCGCCAATAGGCAGAGTAGTCAGGGAATTTTTGAAAATCTGCTCAAAGCCCAGGAACTTAATAATAGACAAATTAACAGATGGATGGAAACGGAGACCACCCTTATATGGGCCAATAGCGCTGTTAAACTGAACGCGATAGCCTTTATTTACATGAATCTTGCCAGCATCATCAGTCCAAGGAACGCGGAACATGATAACACGCTCAGGCTCTACGATTCTCTCTAAGATTGCCTGCTGCTGGTACTTAGGATTCTTTTCCAGAACAGGTGCAATAGAGGTCAGAACCTCTTTAACAGTGTTGTGGAACTCTGTTTCACCTGGATTTTCTCTCTGTACCTTTTCGATAATTTCTTCTACATAACTAGACACTATAACAACCCCTTAACCAAATTTTTGTATAACAAATGCATACGTCACACACAGTCATAGTATATAAAAAATACATAGCTGATGTCTATCGGCCTAATCATGTATACAGTATTATTGCAAAATACAGGTAACTTTTTTTACAAAGTGTCCAATTTGCAATTGCAATTTAGGATTATGCATATTCTCCCTTCCTGGAAATTTAACTATATTATCACACTTCGATTAGTTCTCTAATCTGGCTTTTACATATTTTGCTAAAGTCTCATACAATACCTGTGGTTCTACAGGCTTTGCCAGATGCGCATTCATGCCTGCTTCCATAGACATTTCCTTATCGGATTCATAGGCATTAGCCGTCATGGCGATAATCGGTACAGTCTGGGCATCCTGCCTGGACAGGCTGCGGATAACCTTAGTAGCTTCAATACCGTTCATCACTGGCATGCGGATATCCATTAAAATGGCATCATATTCATCTAAAGCTGATGCTTCAAACATCTCTACGGCTATCTGGCCATTTTCCGCCCAGGTTACCTGGCACTCTGCCATCTCTAAAAGCCTGGTGGCTATTTCTGCATTCAGCTCATTATCCTCGCACAGCAGCAGATTTCTGCCCTTCAGGTTCTCCTGCACTGTAGCAGTATGGTTTTTATGACTGGACAGCTCCTTTTTTGCCTGTTCCGCAGGTATTACAGGAAAGCTCAGTACTATAGTAAAGCAGGTACCTTCCCCAGGCTCACTGGCAACATCAATAGTACCGCCCATCATATCCACCAGATTTTTGGTAATAGCCAGCCCCAGGCCTGTACCTGTGCTGTTGCTGGTCATGGTATTGTTTTCCTGGGAATATGGAGAAAACAGCTGCTTTTCCATAAACTCCTTACTCATGCCTATGCCAGTATCTCTGATAGTATATCTCTGCTTCGTTATATTAGCCTTAACCTCCAGACATTCCATGGAAACAGCTACCGCTCCCCCTACTGGAGTAAATTTAATGGCATTAGAGATGATGTTATTGAAAATCTGCTTAACGCGGATTTCATCCAGCTTCACATACCGTTTTTCATCATCATTAATGTTGTTAAACCTCAGCTCCACCTGAGATTTTTTCGCCATAGACTGGAACATGGCATATATGCTGGCATAGTACTCCTCCAGGCTGACAATAGAATACTTCAATTCCATTTTGCCAGACTCCAGCTTTTGCAAATCCAGGGTGTCATTTATCAGGCTCAGCATATATTCGCCTGAATCCTGGGCCTTAGCCAGATTAGTATGAATGTCTGCCAAATCACTAGACTTCTGTGACAGTGCCAGCATCCCCAGGATACCATTCATCGGCGTCCTCATGTCGTGGCTCATGCGGGCAAAGAAATCTGTCCTGTCATGATTGGCCTTTTCCACCTTTTCTCTCTGGCTGCGCATAACCCTGGCATAAGTAATCAATGCCACTATACTGATTATAACTACCATGGCCATAACGGCAATAAAGGATGCCTCTAAGGGATTTTCACGGATAAACTTGGCCAGACTGAACTCCTTCTGGGCGGTCAGAGCGGATTGCACCCTTACATTTGCCAGCTCATTTATATCTATCTTGGCAATGCTCTTATTGACAATGCTTTTTAAAATTTCAGCATTTGGTCCCTGGAAAACCAGTGAAAAGCCGGTAGTTATTTCATCTATAGGCAGCTCCTGGACATTTGGCAGGTCCTTAACTGCCATAATATTATTGGCAATGTGTATATTCAAATACACCATATCCACATCGCCCCTGGAAAGCTTTTCCAGACATTCCTCAGGATTGCTGTACATTATCAGCCTTGCATGAGGGAACTGTTCCTTCAGGTAATCATTCAGCAAAGTTCTGCTGCCTACATAGCCTATAGTGTAATTGTCCTTGTTGAAATCTATATTGTCTCTTATGCGATGGAAAAGATTAAAATTAGAAAGAAAAACAGGGTCTGTAGTACCATCATGGAAAATTGGCTTTACCGTGAAATTGGTAAAATGGGAAACCACCTTAACAGTATTGTTGTCCTCTGCCTCCGGCTTTTCCCACTCTGGACGCACCCTTAAATGCAGGCCTGTTATCTTGCTAATCTGCTTGCAGGCATCCACCAGGGTTCCTTCCATGCTGTGAGTATCCTCGTTATACCATGCCAGTGGCCGGATATCAGTATTGTAATAGATGGTATAAACCTCGTTTTTATTCACCAGCTCTCTTTCTGCCTTGGAAAGTGGCTCTCCCAGAAGACTTGGGAAGTATTTGGCTGATAAATAGTTACTAAATTCTGGTTCATGTATTCTCAGCTGGACAATGGCGTCATTAAGCCGGTGCATGAACTCTTCATTGCCCTTCCAGGTCATGAAGAAATATGGATTGTAAGAGAATTTTTCTATCACTCTGGTACCAGCATACATGGTATGGGAATGAGTGGCCGCAATATCTATTTCCCCATTATCCAGAGCCTGCTTCAGGCTTCTTTCATTGCCGTATTGCTTAATAACTGGATGCAGGTTATGCCGCTCTAAGGTGGTGATTAAATCACCATAACGGATATAATCATCAGTACAGCCTATAACCGAATTACCAATAGCCTCGTAATCCTCATATATTATCTTACTATTTTCTGGCACAGTTAATACGCCTACTGTGTTGCCATAATTACTGTCGCAATAAATAAAAGTCTGGGCCCTTTCCTGTGACCACTGTGCCAGCCCCACCAAATCCACTTGGCGGTTCTTCAGCATTTCATGGGCATTTTTCCAGTTGCCACAATCTACAAATTCAAACTTCACACCAAGATAATGTGACAATTTCTTTAAAACTTCAGTATCGTAACTGATTACTTCCCCACTGCTGCCAGTTTTGAAATACTCACCCATATAGCAATAGGCAACCTTTACTACAGGCTCATTTTCACTGTTATTTCTATTTAAATCACCTTCAGCCACGGCAAAGGGCATTCCTGCCTGCAGCACTATTAACAGGCATATTATTACCAGCCACAGCTTGGAAAAATTCATTCTCATACTTATACCTCTGAAGCATTGACTATTCTAATGCAACTATTCCAGCTCATTCTATTGCATAAATATTTTATCTTATGTCATTTCCACATGTAAAGCCTTTTTTCCTGCCTGTACCAATACCTTTTACCTATTTTTTACAAAAAAACAGGGGCTGTACGTAACAGTCCCTGCTTCATAGCTTTAATTATTGATTTTTGTATTTATCCCAGGCACCAGTATAATCATTAATGCCAAATTTCTCTGGATTAAACACAGGATCCAGGCCCTGCTTTTTCTGCTCCTCGTAATCCTTTAAGAGAGCCACAGCCTTTGGTGCCAGCAAAATAATAGCAATGATATTTG